>NZ_BMAQ01000005.1 GCF_015472005.1 Insulibacter thermoxylanivorax
TGGACTTTCGAAATCTAGGTTAAAATAATGTAAGTTTGGCTTCCGTTATTTTGGGGAATGATGATCACTTACCCTGCTTGGCAACTTGCTTTAAGCCATGCCGCGGTTCGGCGGAGGATGATCTGATATAATAGGAAGCATCAATGCCCGAGATTGGAGGAGTGCGATGATGGATTATCAAGCATTGGGCGAGTTGATCAGAAACAGTGACAATATCGTGTTCTTCGGCGGAGCGGGGACATCAACGGAAAGCGGGATTCCAGACTTCCGTTCTGCTGATGGATTGTACAATGCCGATACCGGCGTGAATGTTCCGCCGGAGGAGATTTTGTCGCGGGACTTTTTCTTTGCGCATACGGAGGACTTCTATAAGTTCTACAAGGAACACCTAATCCATCCACATGCGAAGCCGCATCCAGGTCATGAGGCGCTGGTGCATCTCGAACGTCAAGGTAAATTGAAGGCGATCATCACTCAAAATATCGACGGCTTGCATCAGATGGCCGGCAGCACGAATGTCCTGGAACTGCACGGGTCGGTGCACCGCAACTACTGCTTGGATTGCCGGCGTTTCCACAGCTTGGATGAGGTGATGGCTTCTGAAGGCTTGGTTCCGCGCTGCGAGTGCGGCGGAATGGTGAAGCCCGACGTCGTCTTGTATCAGGAAGGATTGGACATGCAGCTGTTGGATCGCGCGGTGAATTACATCCGTGAGGCCGATGTGCTCATCGTCGCCGGTACATCCCTGACGGTACAGCCTGCGGCCAGCTTGGTTCGTTACTATCTGGGCGGCCGTTTCTTCCTGATCAACAAGAGTTCTACGCCATATGACAGCTTCGCTGATTATGTGATTACCGACAGCTTTGCCAAGGTCATGCCGATCCTCGCCGGTGTTTCTGACTGAGCGGCTTGATGTAGAGTTGGGTGCTGGATGGAGTGCGGAAATGAATACGGAAAAGTTTCTACATTAATATAGAAGAGACAGATCGGGAAATTTAACATAGGATGCTGGGAACGACCTGACTGGAAGTTGGGTCGTTTTTTTATTTTTAATATGAATTATTTTATTTGATATGACGAGGAACTAATTGAATATATAATAATGAGAAATCTATATGAATCAGTAAAAGTATTAAAAGATATAGATAAATTAATAAAATTGATCGAACACCATTTTCCTTTTAATGGATCAAGAATTAACTGGTGTCAAACAGAAATGCACTATCACAAGAAATCAAATAAAGAGTCTTTATTTGCAGATACAAAGGAATTCATTGTTGAATTAAGAGAGAAATATTTAAAAGATAACGTAAACGTGATTTACCTGGGAGACAATCTCACCGAGTATGGATATCAATTTGACTTAGGAGACATAGATCAGCATATTGATTATTTATTAGGAATTCCACAACACCACTATTTTGTTCTGAAAGACGTTAATTGGTGCATATGCATTTCTTTTGAGTCATATCTAGATTTTGGATTTAGTGTATTAAGTGAACCTAAAATAGGAGGATAATTTAATAAAGAATTGCAGAGATATCTTGCAATTAGTCAAGTCTTCTTTATAATGATTGGCTCCCCTTGTATTTGGATCAAGGAGGAGCTTTATTTTCTGGTGTGCCCAGCTAAGCAAGCATCTTCTAGCGAGTCCAATCGTGGGAGGAGCAAAGTCCCTATGTAGCTAGGATACTTGCGTATAGAGAAATCGGTGCGTTATCCGACGAAAGTATTTGTCAGAGACAGGGCGAGCAACATACCAGGCCGTATTAAGTGAATTCTGGCGCTAAGTTAATAGAACATGTTTGAGAGACATTCTATAATCTTATGGGCAAATGCTATTAACGAAAATCTTCAAGAAAGTCTTAACCTCTATTAAGCTAACAAAAATCACACAAAAGGATTGAATAACGTGGGAAGATCCGGTATGCTGATGCATAAATAAATGCAGATATTCTCTTGATACAGAAAGTGGAAGAAAGTCTGCAGAACTTCATCGTGCTTAGAGCTAGGCGGGAGGGAAACATGGAACGAACGATCACTAATTATTGGGAGCAGTTGGCGGATCAAGTATTGCAAGGACATAAGCTGACCAAAGAGGAAGGCTTGCGCGTATTACAGGCAGATCAGGATGAGTTGCTGCCTTTGATGCAAGCCGTTTATCGGATACGCAAACATTACTACGGCAACAAGGTAAAGCTCAACTTAATCGTTAATGCAAAGAGCGGCCTGTGCCCGGAGGACTGCGGTTATTGCTCGCAATCGATCATCTCGAAGGCACCGATTCAAAAATATCCCTTGCTGGATAAGGACACACTCGTTGACGGGGCGAGAAAAGCGATGGAATTACAAGCGGGCACGTATTGCATCGTCGCAAGCGGGAGAGGTCCTACAGATCGGGAATTGGATCAAGTGATCAGTGCGGTGAAAGAGATTAAGGAGACGATGCCGCTTAAGATTTGTGCATGTCTAGGCATTCTGAGAGATGATCAAGCGAAGCGCTTGAAGGAAGCAGGCGTGGACCGTTACAACCATAATCTAAATACGAGCCAGTCCCATTATGCCAATATTACGACGACTCATACATACGAGGATCGGGTGGATACGGTGAACCAAGTTAAGGCGTCGGGGATGTCTCCTTGTTCCGGGGTCATCGTGGGCATGGGCGAAACCGATGAGGAAATCGTCGAGATGGCCTATGCGCTCCGCGAACTTGATGCGGATTCGATTCCGGTCAACTTCCTTAACCCGATCCCAGGAACCCCGTTGGAAGATAAGCGAGAACTGACACCGCAGAAATGTTTGAAAGTGCTGGCTTTGATGCGATATATTAATCCGTCAAAGGAAATCCGAATCTCAGGCGGCCGCGAGGTCAACTTGCGTTCACTGCAGGCACTGGGTCTCTATGCGGCGAATTCGATCTTCATCGGGGACTATCTGACAACCGATGGTCAGGAAGCATCGGTGGATCATCAGATGATCGAAGATCTTGGATTCGAGGTGGAACGAGTTTAGCTGGCCGACTGAAAAAGACTAAGAACAAATATCAACAAATATCAACAAATATCAACAAATATCACTTCATCCTCGCCTTGATTGGTTTTATGCCAACCAAGGTTTTTCTTATAGGAGCGTAATGTTGTCCTTTCCTACCCTTGTATCCTTGTATACAAGGATACAAGGATGCAAGGATGCAAGGGGGGACAAGAGAGGAATAAGCGTCACCGTCGGTATATAAGTTTATCCATGAACATATTGCTGGTGTGGCTCTTTTTAATGCTTCACATATCTCCCATAGTCTGGAATGGCGATGCGGTCGAACTCCCTGACTAAGCGGATGAGGCCGCTCTCTAATTCTTCTCCTTACATAGGCGGGCCGTGACCCATGACCGCATAAGCCGGCTTCAAGGCGGCCAGGCGCTTCACAGATTCCTTGGCGGCCTGCCAGTCCGTCGTCAGGTACCGCGGCGGCCCGTTGATCTCCTTCTGCTGCGTCAGCACCTTGTATAGCGAGTCTTGTCTGACGGTGACGAAGGCATCGCCGGCGATGAGAGTGCGGTCCGATTCCCGGAAGAGGGACACATGCCCCGGAGAATGCCCCGGCGTGTGCATCCAGCGATAACTCGGCAGACTGGGGATATATTTGTAATCCCTTCCGTATTCCATCTCATTCTTCTGATCCATTATCTTGCAGATCCCTCCATATCAGGATTAATCGTAACGAACCATTCAATAAACAGATTAGGAATAGTTTGCCGCAAAATCTGGAAAAGTATCGCCTTACTTTCCATTCACTATCTATCCATGGACGTTCGTTGTGAAGACAGGCTATAATGGATTTGGCTAATCACTCATCATCACAATAGTGGAGGGGAAAAATGTATACCAAAGAAGATCTCATCAAGCATCTTGAAGAAGCGAAGATCAATCCCAAGGGAACGATCAAGGTGCATTCCTCTATGAAAAGTATCGGACCAGTGGAGGGGGGAGCAGATACGGTGCTCGATGCGCTGTCCGAATACATGAAGGATGGTCTGCTCGTACTGCCTACCCATACCTGGTCTTATATTAATGCCAAGAATCCGAAATTCTACGTTGAAACTTCGGAAGTCTGTGTCGGCATCCTGCCGGAACTGTTCCGCAAGCGTCCGGGCGTTATCCGTTCCTGGCATCCGACGCACTCGGTTGCCGCGCTGGGTAAGGATGCTGCCGAGTTCACGGCCGGTGCTGAGCTATGGGATACGCCTTGCCATCGCAACTCCGCCTACGGCAAGCTGCTGGATCGCAAGGCGCAGATTCTCCTGATCGGCGTCGATCTGCGGCGCAATACCTTCATCCACGGCATCGAGGAATGGGTTGATATCCCTGGACGTCTCACCGATGACCACGAGATGCTGTATACTGTACTGCCTGATGGTACGGAGATACCGGTTCCTTCGCGCAGACATACGGCAACGCCTTGGTCCGAGCACTTCTGGAAGGTTGAAGGTGTGCTGGAAGAAGGAGGCGCCCTGTATCGCGCTCGTTTCGGGGATGCGAAGATGCTCGTCTGTGATGCGGTTAAGACAACGGAGATTCTGACGGAGATGCTGAAGGAAGATCCGGACCTCTTCTCGGATAACGAGCCGTTGAAGAGATAATGACGGATTGATATAAGATGAAGAGATTCTAACTTTCCTATAGATCCTATCAGATCAGAAGATCCTATGAGAAGATCCTATCAGAGGAGTGAGCGGGAGTGACCGCCTTCGAGAGAGTTGAATACAACCGAACAAGAGAGGAAAACTACGAGCTGCTGTTTCGTCAGCTGGAAGCTCTTCTGGAGGGGGAGACGAATCGGATCGCCAATCTGGCGAATGCTTCCGCCCTCCTCTATCAATTTCTGGATGAGGTGAACTGGGCAGGGTTTTACCTGATGGAAGGAGAGGAACTCGTCCTCGGTCCCTTCCAAGGGCTGCCTGCCTGTGTTCGTATTCCACTGGGCAAAGGCGTCTGCGGAACTTCTGCAGAGCGCAAGGAGACCATCCTCGTCGATGATGTAGACCAGTTCCCCGGGCATATCGCTTGCGATGCGGCTTCCCGCTCCGAGATTGTCGTGCCGATGATCCATCAGGGTGAGGTCGTTGGGGTGCTGGATATTGACAGTCCGGTATTATCGCGTTTTGACCAGGTAGATCGCGTCCATCTGGAACGTTATGTTGAGATCCTTATGAAGCATTGGTAAACAAAAAACTATACAACCACGGGTAGCTCCGCTGCAGCATTCGCGATACGATGAAGATATGACGGTTGAGGTAACGATGACGCGAAAGCGATAAACTGTGATGAACTGATTCGAAGATTCTTACTCGATGAGCGAAGAAGCAGACGGAGAACAGGTACCAGGGGGAATCGAACATGATCTTATCGAGTTTACTCAGCGACGGGATGGTCCTGCAGCGCCATGCTGAGGTGCCGATATGGGGACGGACGGAAGCGAATCGCGAAGTCCGAGTGAGTTTCATGGGAGAGGAATACCGCACGCAGGCGGATGAACACGGCTGGTGGCGGATCACCCTGAAGGATCTGCCCGCCGGCGGACCGCATGAGATGGTCATCACGGCAGATGAAGAGCGCGTGATACGAGATATTCTCATAGGCGACGTGTGGGTCTTGGGCGGTCAATCGAATATGGAACTGCCGGTTAATCGCACGCTGGATCTTCTGGCCGATGATGTGCGTACGATTGATCTGCCGCAAGTGCGACATTTTACGGTGCCGATGGTGTATAACTTCCATGGGCCTCAAGAGGAAGTTACCGACGGCAAGTGGTATGCAGCCACGCCGGATCAGCTGTTGGACTTCAGCGCAGTCGGCATGTTCTTCGCCCGCGCGTTGTATCAGCAGTATCAGGTGCCGATCGGTCTGATCCGCACAGCCATCGGAGGGACGCCGATCGAAGCGTGGATGAGCGAGCAGTCGCTGCTGGCGCATGATCTTAGATATGCATCGGAAATTCAGAAATGTCGGGATGACAATTATATCGCTTCCGTACAGAAGCGTGATCAAGAACGAAATCATGAATGGTATATGGCTTTGAATCAAGGCGATATAGGGCGAGCCGAAGGCTGGCACGAAGCTGAACTCGATACGAGCGAATGGCAGCGCTTCATCGTTCCGAATCGCTGGGAAGGCGAGCTGGAGCACGTGCGCGGCGCGGTATGGTTCCGCAAGGAATTTGAACTGCCTGCCTCGATGGCGGGTTCTGAGGCGAAGCTCAAGCTGGGTACCATCGTGGATGCCGATGATACCTATGTGAACGGAGTACATGTTGGCAGCACGGCTTACCAATACCCGCCGCGGCGTTATACGATCCCTGAAGGGGTGTTGAAAGAGGGCAAGAACACGATTGCCGTTCGCGTGATCAGCACCCACAACAGGGGCGAGTTTATCAAGGATATGCCGTACAAGATCATCGCCAATGGACAGGAGCTGGAGCTGACGGGAGAATGGCGCTGGCGCATCGGCAAGGTGATGCCGCAGCTTGAGCCGCAAACCTTCTTCCAATACAAACCGACAGGCTTGTTTAACGGCATGATCGCGCCGCTGCGTCATTATCGCATCAGAGGCGTTCTGTGGTATCAAGGTGAATCCAATACCCATACACCCGAAGGGTATCGCGATCTGTTCGCGGCGATGGTGCAGGATTGGCGGGGCAATTGGCAGATCGAGGATCTGCCTGTGATCTATGCACAGCTCCCGAACTTCGGGTATTCCGCAGTCATCCAGCCGGACAGCCTGTGGGCTCGTTTTAGACAAGAACAGCTAAAATGCTTGTCCGTACCGCACACAGCGATGGCGATCACGATCGATGCCGGCGAATACAATGATATCCACCCGCAGGATAAACGAACCGTCGGCGAGCGCATGGCCCTGTGCGCGCGGAAGCTCGTGTACGGCGAAGATCTCGTCTACAGCGGGCCGATCTATGCCGGCATGGTGCGGGAAGGTTCAGCCCTGCGCATCAAGTTCGATCACGTCGGCAGCGGCCTGACAGCGCGCGGCGGCAAGCTGGGGGGCTTTGCGGTCTGCGGAACGGACGGCGTTTTCCATCCTGCTGAAGCAGTAATCGATGGGGATACCGTTGTCGTGACTCATGACGAGATCAAGGAGCCGGTTCACGTGAGATACGCATGGGCGGACAATCCGCTGAAGGCCAATCTGTATAACCGGGAAGGTCTTCCGGCTTCCCCATTTACAACGGAAGAGTAAGTGAAGATTGAACCCTGTACGCTTAGCGGTGCCGCCCCTGAAGGGGCTTCCGCTGCAGGTACAGGGTCTTTTTGTTGATGTTGCGCTTGGATTTTGATTCGCTCTGTTGTGTTGTACTTGTTAGGGCTGCTGCTCTGAGTCGCTCTTCAGCTGCAGTTTTTCCTCTAAGAGGGATTTGTTTTGCAGGATATGGCGGTCGTTGGGGCGGTATTTTCTCGCTTCTTCATTGTGGTAATAAGCTTTTTTGTAATCTCCGAGTCGGTAGTAACAGATGCACATATGCAGATGGGGATACCATGTCCAATAGGCGGGGAAGCTGAAGCTCCATTGCTCGCTCTCTGCCGGCAAGCGGGTCGCCAGATCATACCAGAAAATCGCCGTTCGATAATCCTGTTTCCGGAAATAGCAGTAACCGATGCGGCTGACTGCCTCTGCTCTGGGTTTGCCGTACTCGAAGGAGCGATATAAGGAGGTGAGTTCTTTCTGCATATTGCCCAAATGCCTGTAGCAATCCGCCATGTAGATGCAGGCATAGATCTTATCTTCGATCCAGCCTTCGGTGAGTTTTAAATTGTTCTCGTAGGCTTCGATCGCTTCTTGGTAGCGGCCGTTTTCCCTCAGCTCATTGCCGTAATAAAAATAATCCCTGGGTGTGAAGACATCGCCGCGGGCGATTTTTTTCTCGTAGATCTGCAGGTTCCGTCCGACTTTGTGCCGGGTTTTCATATGGCTGATCGCGACGTCGGAATTGATGATGTAGCCGCTGACTTCCAGATAATTGTGCACGTCGCCGCGCCATTGGAAGCGCCGGGATGTCTTAACAAGACGGTTTCGCCGGTAGCGAAGGGTGACATTGCCGTGATCGTCCAGGCCGGCATTGTAATACATCGAGACAGAATCTACGGCGGGGTCTAAGGTTTTTTTGAGTTCCAGAAACTTCTTCCGATCTTCCTCCAAGATCACATCATCGGCATCTAGATACAGCGTGTACTGCATCGTGGCATAAGAAAAAGCATGGTTTCGCGCTTCAGAGAAACTACCCGTCCACGGGAAATGATAGATACGGTCCGTGTAACGCTTAGCGATCTCCACGGTGCGGTCCGTTGACCCCGTATCGACGATGATGATCTCGTCGACGATATCTTTCACACTGTCCAAGCAGCGGGCAAGCACTTCTTCTTCATCTTTGACGATCATGCACAGGCTGATCGTGATCATAGCAGCGGTCATCCTCTCTGGAGTGGTTTCGTTCAGGATGGTTCCTGCGGTGCGGAACCTGGTTTATTCCTATGCTGCTGATCAGCGCGATGACTCGGCAAGCGGGACAACTTTACCGCACATTTCGCCGCAGGATGACTTGTAGTATAATCGCACATAAGGTTCAAGCAGCGTAAGGATATCGAAGGCAGCAGAATGTTTTGGTTTAGAGTAAAGAAGGATCTATTAAAGGAGAGTCCAAGGTGAGTCAGATCGAACAAGAAAACGATAAGTCAGCATTCAGCGAACAAGAGAAACGAGCATATACGGAGCGAGAACATGATCAGAGAAATAGCATAGCAGATGAAACATATATCGAAGGAGAAAAGGATCAGGAGGAAAGAAGAGACGACAAAACCATTGAGCATGAAATGTTAAGTGTTGTCGAAGCTTTTTTTCCGGAAGGAGATTGGCGAGAACTTCATCTGCGGGGCAGCGGCGTGAATAATACAACGAGGTTTATCGAACGAGCAGGGAGACGATATGTCCTGCGAATCTATGAAACCCACCGTGAGATCTCAAAAGTCACGTATGAACATCAAGTGCTGCTGGCTTTGGCGAAGCAGGATCTGTCCTTTCGCGTGCCGCTGCCGTTGACGGCTGCAAATGGGGAAACGGTGGTACGCACTTCAGAAGGAAAATTGGCAGCGATGTTCCATTACATGGAAGGACGGCCGCCTCAGCTGCAAGATGCTGCTCAGATCACGCAGTTCGGCGAGACGACGGCGCTGTTATCGCAGGCACTCAGCAAGGTGAACCCGGACCAGCCGCCGGTGTATCCGCCTTATTACGAGATCGAGCAGGCCCATCCGAAGTGTGATCTTCAGACATTCATCAAGTTCTGTCATCAACCTTCGGAATCATTTGCTGCGCCGGATCTTAGACAAGCTCTCGCCTCGATCGTGAAGGTGGTTGAGCCTTTGCAACGCCGGCTGGAGCTGATGAAACAGCTGCCGCATCAGTTGATCCACGGTGATCTCAATGCTTCCAACGCATTGGCAGATGATACCGGTTCGATTACCGCTGTCCTGGATTTTGAATTCGTTACGGTCGATTTAAGGGTTATGGAGCCGGCGGTTTTCATCTCCGATCTGATCCGCCGCGGTCAGGACGTCAGTCGGGAGGGAAGAAGTCTGCAACAGATCGAAGCCTATCTCGCGGGATATCGCCGTTATATCGAACTGACTCCTGAAGAGATTGCCTGCATTCCAGATCTGCTGCTGCTTCGCCGTTTGGATGTGGTCATGCATTTTCTGGGGCGTTATTGGGAAGGCATCGACGATGAACAGATTGTCATTGATCAGATCCATTATCTCTATGCGATGACGATGTGGCTGGATCTGTATGCGGATCGATTAGTACGGCTTCTGCGGGGATAGAATTGAGACTTGGCACGGCGCTGGAAGAAGCAGATTTGGGCTTGAGTCGGCCGTGAGATGATAGAAGGTCGGCTCAACTTAGTACGACTCAGGATGTGGAGAGGCTAATTCGGCATCTGAGACGATATAAAGTGTTGATTCGGCAGGCGTAAGGGTGGAATGGCGCGTGAGTCGATATAAAGTGTTGATTCGGCATGCGAAGAAGGGAAGTCGCATGTGAGCCGACAAAAAGTGTCGTTTCAGCCCGCGAAGCAGTGAAATCGCACGTGAATCAACAAATAGTGTCGTCTCAGCGAATGAAGGAGGCGGATCGGCCGGTAAGTCGACAAAAAATATCGTCTCAGTTTGTAAAGAGGCCGATCCACATGTGAGCCGACAAATAATATCGTCTCAGCACAAAGAAGCGAATTCAGCCCGTGTGTCGGCGCCGTATGCCGTCCTCACGGGACCGATTACTGGTACAGCCAGATTCCGCTGACGGTCATGACCGCGGGCAGGGCGGTATCATCCACGGGAACGGGATCAAGCCAACCGCCAACAGCCAGATTGAGCACGAGATAGAAGGGCTTGTCAAAGGGCATCCCGGGTTCGAGAGGGCGTTCAGCATAGCAGTGACCATCGACGAGCCAGCGGATGGACTTCTCATCCCATTCCAGCGCATAATCGTGGAAGGTCTCAATCGTTCCTTCGGAAAACTCATAGGCATGCTCATCAACGACTTTGTGCTCCCAGTCCTTCCCGTAATGCAGTGTGCCTAATACGACCTTGGGCAGGCGGCCGCGCGCCTCCATGATATCGATCTCGCCGGAAGCCGGCCAAGGGCCGTAGGCTTGATCCTGCGGGAGCAGCCAAATCGCCGGCCATAGCCCTTGCCCCGCCGGCAGCTTAGCTCGGACGATCAGCCGGCCGTAGCAGAAGGCCATGTGATCTTTCGTATCGATGCGGGCAGATGTATATTGGAATTGCCGGCCATCCTGCTCGACAAGCTCGCGCTGCGCGCGCAGGTTCAATCCTTGGTCATCAATATATAAGTTCGCCGTTTCTCCTGTGTAGTATTGCAACTCACCATTTCCCCAGCCCGGCATGACGGGATTGCCGTCCTGATCAAGCAAGTCATTGCCGAGGCGAATATTCCATTCCCTAAGATCTTTGGTCCCCTTTGTAAATTCCTGCTTCCACACGAGTTTGTCCATCTTGATCATTCCTTTCACTCCCCAGCCCCAACATATCCAGTTCCAACATATCCAGTTCCAACATATTCAATGCCAGCATATTCAACTTCAGCATAATGCATCTTCCGCCGCGGTCAACAGGGATCCAAAATTTTGGGATAAGGTCAAAAATCATGCCCTTTTTTTCCCGGCTCCAGATCGACTACGATGGGAGTGAGGAGGGCGCAAAAGATGTCGAAAACCACGGGACGCTTGAAAGCCTTTTTAAAACAGTGGCAGCTTCAGAGTATGGTGATCCCGGGCATCGTGTGGATGTTCATCTTCTGTTATATCCCGATGTTTTGGTTGATCATCGCATTTATGGACTACAACATTGCCAAACCGTTGTTTGAATCTCCTTTTGTAGGTTTTAAGCACTTTGAGGAATTTCTAACGGATGAACGCTTCTGGCGCTCGCTCCGCAACACCTTAGGGATGAGCACGATCAAGCTGGTGCTGGGCTTCCCGATCCCGATCCTATTCGCACTGCTGTTGAACGAGATCCAGAGCATCCGGTTTAAACGCACCGTGCAGACGATCTCGTATCTGCCGCACTTTATCGCCTGGACGATCTTCGGCGGGATCACGCTGAACTGGCTCGGCGAAGGCGGTGTGGTCAACCAGATTATGATGGGCTTGGGGCTGCAGGATCGAGAGATTTTGTATATCAGTGAGCCGAAGTATTTTTGGTGGATTACCTATTTCTCCGATACGCTGAAAGAGACCGGATGGAATGCGATTATCTACATCGCGGCCATCTCCGGCATCGATCCGGCCTTGTATGAGGCAGCAGAGCTGGATGGGGCGAACCGCTGGCAGAAGATGTGGCACATCACCCTTCAAAGCATTCGGCCGACGATCGCCATCTTGTTCATCCTGGCCGTCAGCGGCCTGCTCGGCAGCAACTTCGATCAGATCTTCATGCTGAAGAACAATATGAACCTGAGAATGGCGGAGAGCATCGACCTGTTTATCTACAACATGGGGCTTGTCTCCGGAAGGCATTCCTTCTCCACGGCGGTTCTCTTCGCGAGATCGATCGTTGCGCTGGGACTGCTCTTGCTGGCGAATCAGGTGTCGAAGCGTTTGACCGGCGAGGGGATTTTCTGATGGGAGGGAGACGTTGATGAACAAGGTGAAGCGTCTGAGACGAATTGGAATCTTCGAGATCTTCAACACGCTGCTGATGCTGGCGGTTTGTTTCGTCACGCTGTACCCGATGTGGTTCGTCTTCGTGAACTCCTTGAACGCACCTGAACAGGCTTTGCTCGGTACGGTGAATTGGTGGCCGAAGGAATTCTCGCTGGCGAGTTACAGCGTCGTCTTCAATGACAACAATCTCATGAATGGATTCTTCATCACCACGATGCGCACATTGATCGGTACGACAACCCATGTGCTGTTTACCGCGATTGTCGCCTACGGCATGAGCAAAACCTATCTGATCGGCCGCAAGGTGTATATGAAGATCGCATTGATAACGATGTTATTCTCGGGCGGGCTCATCCCGACCTTTATACTGATGGTGAAACTGGGTCTTTACAATAATTTTCTAGTGTTCATCATCCCGGGGCTCTACACTTTTTTCAATATGGTCATCTTCATGAGTTTCTTCCGTACGATTCCCGCTGAACTGGAAGAGTCGGCGAAGGTCGACGGCGCTTCGGACTACGGGGTGCTGTTTCGAATCGTCTTCCCGAACAGCAAGGCGGTGATCGCGACCATCGCCCTGTTCTCGGCGGTCTATCACTGGAACGATTACTATCAGGGAGTAATCTACATCCGTTCACCGGAACTGCTGCCGCTGCAGACTCTGCTGTATAAAATCATCGCGGAGAATTCCATGACCTTCATGCAGCAGCAAGCGATGGCGCAGTTCGGCGCGCGGCTTCCGGGCAATTCGATCAAGTTCGCTTCGATGATGGTAGCCACGCTTCCGATCTTATTGGTCTATCCGTTCATCCAGCGCTATCTGGTGAAAGGTGTGATGATCGGGGCGATCAAAGGGTAAGCTCATCGTTCATCAGCTTTCATATGCGGAAGCCTTGATGAGCTCGGAGAGCCAGGCAGAAGCATATGAGTCTCTATATCAGAACTTTATAGAAAGTATGATAGCTATGAAGAAAGGATGGTCTTAACATGAAGCGACAACACTTACAGCGAAGCGCATCAGTCCTCATGGCTCTGATCCTGGTCTTGAGCCTCGCTGCCTGCATGTCCAACAATCAGAAGAACACTCGGTCGCAAGACTCCGGTCCAGGTTCACAGAATGACACACCGGCAGTGGTGGAACTGAATCCTGATGAACCGGCGTGGAAGCTGGATACAAGTCCGGTGGAACTCACCTGGTTCGTAGGTGCATCCTGGTATGGCCACACTTGGGGGGATAACCTGGTCTCCCAGTACATCACAGAGAAAACAGGCGTGCATGTGAACATCGAAGTGCCGTCTGGTGATGCCAACGAATTCATCACATTGATGATGACGACGGGGCAGCTGCCGGACATCATCACGCTTGGCTCCTGGGAGAATGCCGTTAAGAAGTTATGGGAAGGCGGCCATGTCTATGCTCTGAATGAACTGGCCGAACAATATGATCCTTATTTCTTCAAAGTAGCAGGGGACGGCACGCTGAAGTGGTACCGTCAGCCCGACGGCAACACCTATGCGATCCCGAACGATTCCTACAGCCCGAACTTAATGCGCGAAACGGGCATGACCGCAGCGAACCAGACGTTCCTCGTGCGCAAGGACCTGTACGAAGATATGGGGCGCCCGGACCTGACGACGCCGGAAGGCTTCCTCAATGCGTTGCAGCTGCTTAAGGACGAATACTCCGAGTACAAAGGCCAGCCGATCAGCCCATTCTTCGCACAGGGCAATGTCCCATACGGCATGACGGAGTACCTGCAGAACCTGTTAGCCGTGCCGCATGAGAAGGACGGCAAAGTCTATGACCGGCTCACTGATCCGGACTATATCACTTGGCTGAAGACTTTCCGCACCGCTTATGAGCGCGGTCTCATTAACGTGGACTTCCTCGTCGACTCCGATACCCAAGTCGAAGAGAAGACGAACAACGCCCGCTACTTCATGATGATCCGGGAATGGACAGGAATGACGGCGGTGAACCCGATGCTGGCAGCCAGCGAACATCCGGATTCCTACTATATCGCTGTTGATGGTCCGCGGAACAGCAAGGGCGAACCGGCGAAACTGTTCCCCGGCAACATGGACGGCTGGATGGTGACGATGGTCAGCAAGTCCACCAAACATCCTGAGCGAGCCATTCGCTTCCTGACCTATCTGGTGAGCGAGGAAGGGCAGCGGGATCTGTTCCTGGGCAAGGAAGGCGTGACCTGGGATATGGTAGACGGCAAGCCGCAGTTGAAGCCCGAATTAGTAGAACTGTTGGAGAACGATATTGAGAAGTTGGAAAAAGAATACGGCGTTATGGATACTTATTGGATGCTGCGTAATCCCGTCATCGTCAACCAATGGCGTCCGGAGAAGGCGCCCGTCATCAAACAGATGGAAGACTTCGCGAACCAGTATGCTGATATCGACGGCGGCATCTACAAGAACCTGGATCCGACAGGGGATTCGGATATCGCTGTCGCTTGGATGCGCATCTCTCAGAATTGGGAAGAAGTCATGCCGGAGCTGATTACGGCGAAGGATGAAGCGACCTTCGATAAGATCTTCCAAGACTTCCTCGATCGCCGGGATGCATACGGCTTCCAGGAGATCATGGAGTACCGGCAAGCAGAACTGGATCTGCGCAAAGCGAAAATGGCGGATTAAGCGGTTGAAGCTGATCCGATGAGAAGCCTATGAAACCGATGAAGCAAATTCCAGCCATTCACGAAAACCGGCTGCCTGTATAGGCGGCCGGTATCCCTCGTTCTGCAGCGGCTGCGGCTTTCCTAATAGCGAGTGCGAAGCAGGATATGGTATATTACAGGTGAAGGGGAGGCAGAAGGCAACGAGGAGGCATAGCCATGAGGGGACTGGCGGTTCTGAAGAAACTGTATCGCAGATCACCGATCTCACAGAAGCTGTTCATTGCCTTCAGCGGGTTGATCGTCATACCTGCGATCCTGGTATCGTTCCTGTTCATTCGCACCCAAGAGATGCAGATCTACAAGGATGCGATGACTGCTGCCAACAGCCATGTTTCCCGCTTGAACGAACAGATACGAAGCAGGATGAACATGATTGAAAGCGTTTCCTCAATGGCGCTGGCGCAGAAAGCCTTCCTCGATTTCATCCACTCGAATATGCGTGAGGACGGTCTCCGTTTGGTGAGATTCAGGCAGAATGAATATGAACATATGCATAATATCATTCGCAGTCTTGAGATGATCGAAGCGCTCAGCTTCTACGTGGATAATCCCGATCTCCATGAGATCTGGCCGGAGATCTATCATTATGAGCGGTTCGAGCCGCAGGATTTCTGGCAGGTACTGCGGGAAGAAGGAGGGGCGGCGTACCGGCTGTTTGCCCTCCAAGACGGCGAACAGACGATGGCCTACTATCGCTTAGTGCGTCTGAGAGGGACGGAGCACCATCCGACGATGATGGAGATTCGTATTCCGCACAGCAAACTGTTCTACGATCTGCTCGAGGCAAACGGCGGGAATTGGTTCACTGTGGTGCTCGACGGTGTAAATCCTGAGCGAGCGATCTACGACCCCGCCCATCCGTTTGTCCAACATGCTGACCGTGATCTTGGCAATATTCTGAAGGCGCTCCACAAGGAGATGGATGTACTGCAGACAGAAGATCCGGTGAAAGCGGAAGTGGCAGACCAGATCTATTATGCCGTCTATCGCTATATAGCGCCGCTGAATGCCTATGTCGCCGATATCGCTTCCCACCAGGTGCTGATGCAAGGCCCGCGGAATATGTATGCGCTTGTTATCGCGATCACCTGTACGGTGCTGTTGTTGATGCTGCTGCTCGTCTCCCATACGATGCGCCGGATCTTCCGCCGCCTCGACGGCGTTCTCGCTTCGATGCGCCGCGTGCGGGAAGGGGATCTGAATGCGAAGATCGCCATCGATCTGGATGAGCAGGAGAGCGGGGATGAGATCGATGAAGTAGCAGTCAGTTACAATGCGATGCTGGATGAGATCCAGCGGCTGATGACGCAAGTGATCGACAAGCAGCTCGTCGCCAAAAACGCCCAACTGCACTCCCTGCACTCCCAGATTAACTCCCATTTCCTCTACAATGCCCTGGAGTCGATTCGCATGCTGGCCGAAGTGGAACGCCAGCCCGTGATTGCCGATGCCTTGGTCTCCTTGGGATCGCTGATGCGCTACAGCATGAAATGGCGGAGTGATACCGTCGCCTTGCATGAAGAGCTGACGAACATTCGGAACTATATCAAGTTCATGAACTTCATGGAGGGCGGGCAGATTCGCCTCCAGGAGAATATTCCGCAGGAACTCATGACCTATGCGATCCCCAAGATGTGCATGCAGCCGATCGTTGAGAATGCCGTTCATCATGCCGCACCCAAAGGCGGCAGCGTGCAGATCGAGATCACGGCTTGGGTAGAGAAGGGCAGCGTGCTGCTCATTGAGATCCGCGATGACGGAAGGGGGATCGATCCGCCGCTGCTGGCGAATATACAAGCAGCGCTGGCAGGTTCCGCCGAAGCGCCGATCATCGCGAGCAAGAACGGATTGGGACTGGAGAACGTACATAAGCGTCTGCAGCTTCATTATGGACCGGACAGCGGTCTGACGATCGACAGCGTGAAGGACGCTTATACCTGCGTGACCATACGCCTGCCTTGGGAAAATGTAAACTTAGGGGGTTGGTAAGGGTGTTCAACCTGTTGATCGTGGACGATCAAGCCCATATTCGTGAAGGTCTGAAGACGATGCTGCGCCGGTTCCCGCTGCCCTTGGATCATATCTATGATGCTGCAAGCGGTGTTGAGGCCCTGCAGATCTTGCGGGAAAGGGATATCCAGCTCGTTCTCACCGATATCAAGATGCCGGATATGGACGGGCTGGAGCTGATGGCTCGCAGCAGGGAAGCACGGCTCGAGGTCGATTTCCTGATCATCAGCGGGTACGGCGAGTTTGCCTATGCTCAGCGGGCGATCGAGCTCGGCGCTAAGGGCTATCTGCTCAAACCCGTGAAGCGGGAGGACCTTCAGACTTCGATCGAGCATGTGTTGCAGGAAGTGATGACGCGGCGCGAACTTTCGCGGAATATGCAGGATCTCACGCAGCGGGCGATGGATACGGAGCGGAAGGAACTGCGTCTGTTCATGCAAGGAGCAGCTTATGATGAAGCTTGGATGCAGACGGCTGAATCCTGGTATCCCCAGCTTTGGCGGCATTACCGCTTGGTGTTGCTGCGCGAAGAGCGCTGGATTAATCAGCCGGGCTCGCTCAGCATCCATGGCATGGAATCGATCGCTTATCGTGTCTACGGCAGACAGCGCTGTCTCTGCCTGCAGCACCATCCTCATCTGATCCTGGTCGTTGCCGGAGACCAGGTGCCGGAGGCACTGCCTTCTGCACTGCACCATGATCAGATTCGAGCGGTTGCGATCATGACGGATCCCGTGCAGGGATTGAAACAGCTGCCCAAGGCTTACGAGCAATTGATGGACCTATACCAACACAGCTATTTGTTTCCGGAGCAGCGCTGCCTTCTGCCGCAGCATATCGCGGGGCTCGCGCAGCAGTGGGAGCTTCCCTATGAGGAGATCTATGCTCTGTTTCAGCTGATGGGGACGGATAACAACGGGCTGATCGCTGAGAAGATCTCCAAGATTTTCTATAAGAAAAGCCTTCAACGCTATCACATTCACTATACCTTGCAGGTCTGCCGTGCCGTCGTTGAGCTGATCGAAGAGTATGAACGGGTGATTCGGCCCTATATGGGAGAAGAGACGATCGATGTCGACTGCTTGCGGAATCTGTTCGATTATCCGGGGATGCGTGACTATATCCAAGCGCTGCAGCAGCAGCTGCTTAGGTTGAACCAGTATTATTACGAATTAAAATGCAGCTACCGCAACAGTCAAGATCTGAACGCGGCGATCCGCTATATCCATGAGAACTACCACAAACCCTTGGATCTCGCGATGGTCTCTAATCATGTGTCGCTGAACTATGCCTATTTTTCCAATCTCTTCAAGAAAAATGTCGGCAAGGGTTTCACGGAATATCTGCGCGATGTGCGCATGGACAAAGCCCGCAAACTCCTGATCGAAACGGATTATAAAATCAGCGATATAGCGGCGATGGTCGGGTATGAGAGCTACAAGAGTTTCACCCGGGTGTTTCGCGACGTCATGGGCATGCAGCCCACCGAGTATCGACAGCGGATGCGCCAAAGGGGTAACGGCGCCGGCCGTTGGAAGGGAACGGCGCTATGAGGCGTAAAGGCGTAATCGCGGAAGCAAGCAACATAACAAAATATTGGGGTAGATCCTAAAGGATTGCACCTTACGGACCCTTTCCTCTTTCCGCTAGAATGGGGGTGAATCAACCAATCAAAGGGGGAGGGGCAACATGACACGGGATCAGAAGAAGGGTCTGCGCGGCCTGCGCAGCATCTTAAGTTTCTTCATCGCGGTGCTGCTGGCGTTCAGCGTCATCCTCATCCCGCAAAGCGATGTTCAGGCAGCACCTGCAACGATCACTTCGATGTCCTACTTCTCGCCGGCCGATGGCCCGGTGATCACGAGATCAGGCGTTGGTCAAGCCAGCTTCGGTTTCGTCATGCCGATTTCACTACCATGAGCCGACGCGAAATTCGTATGCGCTTACACCCTATGATGGTACGACTTATGCAGCGGATGAACTCGGAGCGATCGGCTTGCCGCTGCCGCGTATCGACGGACAGCCGGCGATCGCAAGTGATCTGGGGAACTTCGTCTATGAGATCTATGTGGACGGCGCTTGGGTGGATCTGGCGAACACGAGCTTGAGCGGTTTTATCTACTCTCCTAACGGCTATAATCAGATGTCCGATGCCAACCAGTGGGGATATTGGGCGGATTATATCTATGGTCTCTGGTTCCGGCCGATCCAAGTGGATATGCAGATTCGCATCGGTTATCCGCTGAACGGCCAGCAGGGAGGAGAGATCGGGAATAATTATGTGTACTATACGTTCATCGGCAATCCCAATGCACCAAGGCCAGATGTGAGCGACCAGGAGGACATCGCCATCGGTACGCCCGATGATCCGACGATCGAAGGGTTCCATCTGATCTGGCAGGATGAATTCACTGGCACATCGCTTAATCTGAACCATTGGAATTATGAACTGGGGTACTATCTGAATGATGATCCGAACACCTGGGGCTGGGGCAACGCGGAGATGCAGCACTATACGGACAGCGAAGAGAATGTCTATGTTCGGGACGGCATGCTCCATATCCGGGCCTTGCACGATCGCAAGTCCTTTCCGCAGGACCCGAATCGGTTCGCAGAATATTCATCCGGGAAGATCAATACGAAGAACCATTTCTCGCTTCAGTACGGCAGAATCGATATTCGCGCCAAGCTGCCCACAGGTGATGGACTGTGGCCGGCGTTCTGGATGCTCCCAGTAGAAGATGTGTACGGACCTTGGGCGGCATCCGGTGAGATCGATATTATGGAAGCGAAGGGGCGTCTGCCGGGATCAACCAGCGGCGCTGTACATTTCGGAGGTCAATGGCCGACGAACCGCTATATCGCTGGAGAGTATCATTTCCCTGCGGGACAGACCTTCGCCGATGACTTCCATGTATACACGATCATCTGGGAAGAAGATAATATCAAATGGTACGTCGATGGGCATTTCTTCCTCAAAGTTACGCGGGAGGAGTGGTATTCCGCAGCAGCGCCGAACAATCCCAACGCCCCCTTCGACCAGCCTTTCTACCTCATCCTGAATCTGGCTGTAGGCGGCCACTTCGACGGCGGAAGGACACCTGCACCGGAGGATATCCCGGCTGTGATGCAGGTGGACTATGTGCGGGTGTATAAGCAAGGGGAAGGGGAGCCGCCCGGTAATCCCGGCGGTGGCGGCCCCGCTGATCCTTCCGATCCCGATGAGATCATCATCGGTGATGAAGTGCGCGGCTTGAAGAAGATCGGCGATGATCTCCTGTTCTATGTCAACGGGGCGGTCTTCGCAGATCTGCACTACAGGATCAATGGCGGTACCCAGATGAATGTGGCAATGCACCATGACGGCGGAGGGAATTTCACTTATCCGGTGAATGGCTTGCAGCAGGGGGATGTCGTGGAATATTTCTTCACCTATGACCCGGGCAAGGAGCGCTTGATACCCCATGGTTCACTTATATCCATGGCGTGAGCCAGTAATTGATTAACAGTAACTTCTCAATATAAATAAGGCATTGTGTACTCTGCTGGCCGCAAGTACACAATGCCTTTGTTTTATTAGTACTCTAACTTGTTGGGAATTTGCTTCCAGACTTCAAAGGGCTTCGTATGACCGTCTGTCGTCAACTGCTGCATCTTAATCGAACGTTCTTCCAGAGGAAGAGCGATCTGTTCGTAGATGAATTGGTCATCAAATCCAGCATCTGCTGCATCGTGTTTCGTTGCTGCGAAGTAGACCGCCTTCGGCCGCGACCAGTAGATCGCACCGATGCACATCGGGCACGGTTCGCAGCTCGAATAGATGATGCAGTCGGTCAGTTGATACGTATTGAGATTGCGGCAGGCATCGCGGATCGCTTGTACTTCCGCATGGGCGGTAGGATCGTTCAGAGACGTCACTTGATTCCGCCCTCTGCCGACGATCTGTCCGTCTTTGACGACGATCGCCCCGAAGGGCCCGCCGGTGCCTGCATGAACGTTTTTTATGGCTAATTCAATCGTTTCTTGGATCCATTTCTCATGTGCTGTCATCTCTCCACCATCCCTCATTTAGAGATTCCTTCTATATCATAGTCGATTCGATAGGGATTTTCCACTGGTAAGCATGCAATCGCTGGTTCGGCTATGCGACGGATCGCATCAGCGACGAGTTCTGGATGGAGCTGCGGGATCATGTGAGCGATACGAGGAATGATCTGAAGCTCTGCATGGGGAATGTCCCGCTGCAGGCGCAAGGCCTGTTCCTTCGTTCCGAAGGGATCCTCTTCGCCGACGAGGACGATGACGGGTTGCTTAATCTCGGGATAACGCTTGCTGGCTTCCATGGCAGCAGGAGGGAAGGCTAGTACATCCTCGCGATTCGCCCTTAATGACGATGGACGAAGCCATGAAGCCCGTACTCGCTCTTGATATCCACCGGGGACGGCTTCTGGAGCGAAGGTCTGCTGCAACATGTTATCAGCCATCGCCTTTGCGAGCGGCGTCATCAGAAACAGGCGAAGGAAGAGATCGCCGATCAGCGGCGCAGTCATCAGCTTCGATAAGGGGTCGCCGTGTTCCGCTGGATAGCCTTCTTTGTACATCGCTGGAGCTAACAAGATGAGACCGGAAGTTTCTTGCGGATATAAGAGAGCATAGATCAGCGTCAACAGTCCGCTCCAGGAATGGCCGACAAGGATGGGCTTGTTTACCTCCAACTCTTGCAGCGCTGTGTGCAGTATGCGCGCTTGATCGAAGGGGGTCATCTTCTTGTGCGGCCGCTCGCTTCGTCCATAACCTGGTCTCTGCTTACAAAAGGGCGGTGGATTTTTCATCTTTTGCTGTTCGTTTTCGTCGTACAGGCACGAGTAGGTACCCGCCTACATATACATGGAAGTAATCGCTTCTTGGAGGTGTGCCTTGCGTGTCTGGCCTGTTATCGGCAATTGCGTTATTTTTCAAACAGCTTTCGCTTCTTGTATCTTATGTGAAGAACAATGCCTTTCCCCAACCGCTGAGCGAACAGGAAGAAGAGAAGCATCTGCGCCAGATGGCGGAGGGCAACATGCATTCGCGCAATATGCTCATCGAGCACAATCTCCGGCTGGTCGCCCATATCGTGAAGAAATTCGATAACACAGGAGAAGATATCGAGGACCTGATCTCCATCGGCACCATCGGTCTGATCAAAGCCATCGAGAGTTTCCAGCCGGATAAGGGAACGAAGCTGGCGACTTTTGCGGCGAGATGTATCGAAAACGAAATCCTCATGCACTTACGCTCCCTCAAAAAAACGCGCAAAGATGTCTCCCTGCATGATCCGATCGGCACCGACAAGGAAGGAAATGAAATTACCTTGATCGATATCCTGGGCACCGATACCGATGATGTCGTGGATAAAGTGCAGCTTAAGATCGAGAAGAAGAAAATCTACGGCCATCTTCATATCCTAGATCCCAGGGAGCAGGAGGTGATTCGCGGCCGCTTCGGACTGGAGGACGGCGGGGAGGAGCGAACGCAGCGCGAGATCGCGAAGGAACTCGGCATCAGCCGCAGTTATGTCTCACGGATCGAGAAACGCGCATTGATGAAGTTGTATCATGAATTTTATAAGAGTAAAAAATAGACGGTAACGCAGAATGCCGGAATCTTGAAAAATACGGATAAATATGATATAATTTAACAAAGTAGTATACAGTTGTATGGAGGAAAGGTTATGGAACGCGATCCCAAGGAACCCGGATTTTTTAATCGTTATCGTACGGCAATATTCATTTCTTCGTTAAGTGCATCCTCCATCGGGTTCTTGACTGGCTTATGGACATCGACCTATATGCTGTCAAATCTCAAAGCCGGCGAGTATCCGGAGATGCCGAAGGAGCTCATAGCACAGCAATATCAAGAGGCATTGCCTTCCGTCATCACTCAATCGATTATTTTTGGTTTAGGTGCAGGCATTTTGTTTTTGATTATGAAGCTATATCTCGAATTTAAATATAGACACGACGTGAATTTTTTTACTGAGTTTAGGCGATTCATTACCAAAGAAACTAAGGAATAATCGTTCCTGAGGGATTTAAGCTGCCGTGCACAGGGACTGTCCAAAAAGTCAGCGATGACTGACTGAGGGACAGTCCTTTTTTATCGTGAATGAATAGATCTGATATAATCATCGTAGACCCAAAGAACAAGGGGGTGCCGGCGTGGACGAACCGATTCGCAAGATCATTCATATCGATATGGATGCTTTCTATGCCTCTGTTGAACAGCGGGATAACCCATCCCTGCGCGGCAAACCCGTGATCGTCGGCGGAGCGCCGAATTCGCGCGGGGTCGTAGCGACCTGTTCTTATGAAGCAAGAGCATACGGCATTCATTCCGCCATGCCCTCATCTGCTGCCTATAAACGATGTCCGCATGCCGTCTTTATCAAACCGGATATGGAGAAATACAAACGCGTATCCAGACAGGTCATGGCGATCTTCCGCTCTTGTACGGATCTCGTCGAGCCTTTATCACTGGACGAGGCTTACCTTGATGTGACCAACAACAAATGGGGCATGACCTACGCCACGGAGATCGCGAAGGAGATCAAGCGGCGAATCGCATCCGAGCTCCAGCTCACCGCATCGGCCGGCGTATCATACAATAAATTTCTCGCGAAAGTCGGCTCCGGCTATCGGAAACCGAATGGCCTGGTTGTCATTCCGCCAAGCAGGGCGCAGCAGTTTATCGACCGGCTGCCCATAGGCAAGTTCTTCGGAGTAGGAGAAGTGACGGAGAAGAAATTCCTCAGCCTAGGCATTGAGACGGGAAGGCAGCTTAGGGAACTGAGTCGGGAGGAATTGGTTCAAATCTGCGGCAAAAAAGGCCTCACCCTCTACGAGAATGCCCGGGGGATCGATCGTCGGCCGGTGGTTCCTAACCGCCCCCGCAAATCCGTGGGCAAAGAGACCACTCTGGCTTCCGACCTGTATGCGATCGAAGATATGCTGTCGGTGATTGAGTCGCTGTGCGAGAAAGTCAGCCGCACGTTGACTGCCAACGATCGCGCCGCTCAGACGATCACTTTGAAGGTGAAGTTCAGCGACTTCCAGCAGATCACCCGAAGCATGACCGTCGAAGAGCCCATACAAGAGGCGGAAGCCATGTATGCCATTGCACGAGAATTGATGGACAAAGTTCAATTTGAGGGGAGACCCGTGCGTCTGCTCGGAGTCTATGCATCGAAATTACGTCATATCGACGAATTAACGAAGGATGCTCCGCAAGTGGTGCAGTTGACGCTGTTCTAAGCGGTGGATGATGCGGAGTGTCCCCGTGCTGCTGCGACTCCAGTGATGTTTGCGATTCCTGTGCTGTCTGCGATTCCAGTGATGTTCGCGATTCTTGTGCTGTCAGAGATTTTTGTCCCCAAAATAGGATAAAACCAGCGGACGCATGGGGTGTTTCGCTGATTTTATCGGAAATATCGTACAAAATCTGGCATGCGTGCGCTGAATTTTCCTGTTTTGTCCTAATAGTCGTATAAAATCAGTCGATCGGCCGTCTCCTGAGCACGTTTTGACCTCGTATAAAATACGCTTGGCGTGCACATCCCGCATGAGCCTTGACCTGCATCGCACAAGGTTTATCCGAAAAATCGTACAAAATCCTTGAGCAGCGCAGGAGAATGCCTGCGCTCGTCGAAATAGCATATGGGAGCGTGTGCCGGGCATGACGGATGGTCATGATCTGTGCTGCAGCGTTAAGCGGGTGAACTTTGTTAAGTGGGTGAACTTTATAGAGTGCGTCTTTGCAAGCGTTTCCTCATGAACAATCGCACCCATAGACAAAGGCTTCTTTGAACGTGTGCGCACACGATCGGTAAGTCTGCCAATGACAAGTGCGCTCAAGTGCGTCCAAGATCATTCTTCAGATCATGTAAGATCAAGCATGCTATCGTCAGCTGATTATGATCAGCGAACAACGGAGAAAGGAGCTGCAGAATGACACAGACTTTTGAACAACCACGCGCTGTTTTGTTGGACGGGATCTTCAAGTCTTCACAAGAAGTTGGAAAGGGCTTTCTTCATACGCTCGATGTCGATCGTTTGATCGCTCCTTGTTATGAAGCGGCGTCGCTTACGCCGAAGAAACCGCGCTACGGCGGGTGGGAAGCGACGCAGATCGCCGGGCATTCGATCGGTCACTGGCTGTCCGCGGCAGCAGCGATGGTGGAAGCGACGGGGGATGAAGAACTTCGCGCCAAACTCGCTTATGCGGTGGATGAGCTGGCCTATGTTCAGTCCCATGATCCCGATGGTTATGTAAGCGGATTCTCGCGGGAATGCTTCGACAAGACGTTCACCGGCGATTTCGAAGTCCACAACTTTAACCTTGCAGGATCCTGGGTGCCTTGGTACAGCATTCACAAGATCTATGCAGGACTGATCGACGCTTACCGCTATGCGAAGATCGACAAAGCCTTAGAAGTGGTGACCAAACTGGCCGACTGGGCGAAACGCGGCACCGATCGTCTGACGGACGAGCAGTTCCAGCGCATGCTCATCTGCGAGCATGGCGGGATGAACGAGGCGATGGCGGATCTATACTTGATAACCGGTAACAAAGATTACCTCGATCTGGCGATTCGCTTCTGCCATCGGGCGATCCTGGACCCGTTAGCTCAGGGCATCGATGAGCTGGAAGGGAAGCATGCGAATACGCAGATCCCCAAAGTCATCGGTGCGGCCAAACTTTACGAGATCACCGGGGACGAATCCTATCGCAGGATGGCCGAGTTCTTCTGGGATGTGGTGACGAAGACGCGATCTTATATCATCGGCGGCAACAGCATCAATGAACACTTCCGCCCGCCCTACAGCGAGAAGCTCGGCGTGGAAACCCTCGAAACATGCAACACCTACAACATGCTCAAGCTGACAAGCATCTTGTACCGCTGGGAGCAGAAGGCGGAGTATATGGATTTCTACGAGCGGGCGCTGTACAACCACATCTTGGCCTCGCAGGATCCGGACACCGGGATGAAGATGTATTTTGTGTCGACGGAGCCGGGGCATTTTAAGGTGTACTGTACCCATGACGATTCCTTCTGGTGCTGCGTCGGCACGGGAATGGAGAACCCGGCTCGCTATACGCATCAGATCTATTATCCGACGGAAGACGCCGTCTATGTGAATCTGTTCATCGCATCGCAGGCGGAGTTCCCGGAGCTGCAGTTTAAACTGCGCCAGGAGACGGAGTTCCCGAAGTCGGACAGAATGAAGCTTGTCATCGAGGAAGCGGGACAGAAGCCCGTGTCCCTGCGCATTCGCGTTCCGTATTGGCTCGCGGGCAAGGCCAGCGTGACGCAGAACGGCACCGCATGCAGCGTGCAAGAAGCCCATGGCTATATTGAGATCAGAGAAGCATGGCAACCCGGGGATCTCATCGAAGTTCATCTGCCGATGGATCTGCATCTCTATCGGGCGAAGGATGATGAGAGCAAAGTCGGAGTCATGTACGGTCCGATCGTGCTCGCCGGTGCGCTGGGCCGGGAGAATTTCCCGGAGAGCGATATCGTCGCCAACCACATGAGCCTGCATCATCATCCGCGCATCGAAGTGCCGATCCTGGTGACCGATGAACAGGATGTGAAGAAGTGGGTGAAACCGGTTGCGGGCGAGCCGCTGACATTCATAACTGAACCGATCGGTCAGCCGGGGGATGTAGAGGTGAAGCTCATTCCATTCTACGAGCTGCATCACGAGCGGTATACGATCTACTGGCAATTGCTGAGCCCGGAAGAGTATGCCCGTTATGAGGATCATGAACGAAAGGAAAGGGAAAAATTAGCCGCCGTCACCATCGACGAAGTCAGACCGCATGAGCAGCAGTCGGAGGTGGAGCATCAGATCGACTCGCAGCAATCCTTCTCCGGCTATAATGCCCATGCTCAGGCGAGCTTCCGCGAGGCTTCGCAAGGCGGATACTTCAGCTACCGCATGGCGGTGAAGCCGGATGTGCCGAATCTCCTGCAGGTTACCTACTACGGCAGCGACGGACCGAAGTGGATGGACGGCAAGCGGTATGAACGGGACTTTGAGATCCTCATCGACTCCACCGTCATTGCTCGTCAGCAGCTCAAGCCGGATCGGCCGGATGAATTATATGTGGTGAACTATGAGATTCCGCTCGAGCTGACCAGGGGCAAAGATCGAGTTGAGGTCAAGTTCGCTTCGTTCCCGGACACTGCAGCGGGCAGTGTCTACGGTATACGGACCATTGACAAGCCGATTTGGGATCGTTATGAAGCTTGACGCACGGAAGGAAGTTGTGGAGGAGTGAAGGCAGTGAAGGGAAGCGCTCATCCTCTTGGAAGGGTGGGCGCTATCCAAGTTTTCGCTCCGCTCTATGAAATAAGGATAGCCCGATTTCCTCTATTTCTCGTTTTTCTTGAAAGATCGCGAAATAAGGGAAGTGAAACTTCCGTTATTTTTGAAAAACCGCCTCAAAACCTGTGGTTATCGTGCGAATCCATAAAATAAGGTAAATTTCACTTCCCTTATTCTCTGTAAAACCGCGTTTTGAGTGAAATAGTGTCAATTTGACTTCCGTTATTCGGGAGAGTTTGTTGTTTATCGGGGGAATTTGACCATGAGAAATGAGCAAGAGATGATGGCGTTGATCCTGGATCTGGCAAAGCGCGATGAACGAATTCGCCTTGTTACGCTGGAAGGATCGCGGACGAATAAGCATATTTCGCCGGATGAATTCCAGGATTACGATGTTTCTTACTTCGTAACGGACATGGCTTCATTCCAAAGAGATGAGCGCTGGCTTGACGTGTTCGGCCGCCGCCTGATGATGCAGAAGCCGGAGGACATGGAATTGTTCCCTCCGGAACTGGGCAGCGGTTTCTCGTATCTCATGCTCTTCGAGGACGGAAATAAAATCGATCTGACCTTGTATCCAATCGAAGATTTGTCCGGATACTTCGCAGCCAGCGATGGACTGGTTGAGGTGCTGCTGGACAAGGACGGGCGGGTGCAGCATGAGGTGATCGCAAGCGACCGGCAATATTGGATCCGGAAGCCTACGGCCCGGGAATACGATGATTGCTGCAATGAATTCTGGTTTGTATCAACCTACGTTGTAAAGGGATTGGCCAGGCGGGAGATTTTGTTTGCAATCGATCATCTCAGCGGCGGCGCCAGACCGAATCTGCTCCGGATGATGGCATGGTACATCGGCTCCCAACGGGGATATACTTTCAGTATCGGGAAAAATTACAAATTTATCGACCGCGTTCTCCCTGAGGAAGATTGGGAAGCGCTGCTGTCCACGTACTCCATGCACAGTTATCCAGCGATGTGGCAATCTCTCTTCACCTGCTATGAGCTGTTTCGCAAATATTCACGGGCATTAGCAGTGGAACTGAGTTATCCCTATCCGGATTATGATGCCGCGATTACGAAGTATACGGAGAAGATCTATCGTTCATATGCTTGATTGGCGCCATAGCCGCTGGCAGTTTCTTTTCATCATCTTAACTGGTGAATCAGCAGTATAATGGTGAAAAGTGGATCAACCTGTTGGAGCAGCGGTGGGCTGTGCTGAGATAAGATTCGCAGCGTAAGCGTTATACAGCATAAGCACATGCGGCATAAAACATAAGCGTATACAGCATAGACACATGCTGCATTAACGGCGCAAGCGGCATACATCACAAGCGGTATACAGCTAAGCGGCACCGAATTAAGGGATATGCTGAAAGTCGAAAGGAGATGGGGATGATGAGCGGAGGGGAAGTTGTGAAGCAGAGTTATATATTGGCACTGGACCAGGGAACGACGAGCTCGCGGGCGATTCTGTTTGATCACGATGGACGGATCGTGCATCTTGCTCAGAAGGAGTTTACCCAGCGCTTTCCGAAGCCGGGCTGGGTCGAACATGATGCGAATGAGATCTGGATGTCCGTTCAAAGCGTGATCGCCCAGGTATTCTCCGAGACGGGCATCGATCCGTCGCAGATCGCAGCGATCGGGATCACCAATCAGCGTGAGACGACGGTCGTCTGGGAGAAGGATACAGGGCGGCCCATCTACCATGCCATCGTCTGGCAGTCGAGGCAGACTGCGGATCTGTGCGAGAAGTGGAAGCAGGAAGGGCGTGAACCCTGGTTCCAGGAGAAGACGGGACTGCTTATCGATGCTTATTTCTCGGCATCGAAGCTGGCCTGGCTGCTGGATCATATCGACGGAGCACGTGCCAGAGCGAAGCGCGGAGAACTGCTCTTCGGGACCATCGATACTTGGCTCGTCTGGAAACTAACCGGCGGGAAGGTGCATGTCACCGATTATACCAATGCGTCCCGCACTATGATGTACAATATTCACGAGCTGCGCTGGGATCCCGAGATTCTGAATCTTCTGGATGTACCGGCTTCAATGCTGCCCGAGGTCAGGGATTGCTCGGAGGTATACGGCTATGCCCAAGGCGATCTGTTCTTCGGCAGCCGCATCCCAATCGCCGGCATCGCCGGTGATCAGCAGGCAGCGCTGTTCGGGCAGGCGTGCAACAGCCCGGGCATGGTCAAAAATACATACGGCACAGGTTGCTTCATGCTGATGAACACTGGAGACAAGGCGGTTCGATCCGCAAACGGCCTTCTCACCACGATCGCTTGGGGCCTCTCCGGCAAAGTGGAATATGCGCTGGAAGGCAGCGTCTTCGTGGCCGGTTCAGCCATCCAATGGCTTCGCGACGGCCTGCGTATGTTTAAACATGCCGCGGACAGTGAACAGTATGCAGCCAGAGTGGATTCCACAGAAGGGGTGTATGTGGTGCCGGCTTTTGTCGGCTTGGGCACGCCATACTGGAACAGCGATGTTCGCGGTACGGTCTTCGGTTTGACGAGGGGAACCACGAAGGAACATTTCATACGCGCTGTGCTGGAATCCATCGCCTATCAGACGAGGGATGTGCTGCAAGCGATGGAGGAGGACTCGGGGATTATCTGCACGACCTTGCGCGTAGACGGCGGAGCATCGAATAACGAGATGTTGATGCAGTTTCAGAGTGATCTGTTGAATTGTCGGGTGGAGCGTCCGGTCATCTATGAGACGACGGCTTTAGGTGCGGCATATCTAGCCGGGCTGGGTGTCGGGTATTGGCAGGATCAGCAGGAGATAGCGGCAAAATGGCAAAGTGACAAGATCTGGCATCCATTAATGACGGATGAGCAGCGCGAGCATCTGTACAGCGGTTGGCGTCGTGCTGTGCAGGCATCTATGGCCTTTGTATAAGGGTTCAGGAGGGGCAACGGACTGCAGCAGTATCCGGATTTTAATTTCATATTTGAATAATTCCATAGGCAATGAACTAGGATGGACAGGCGCCCATCCTAGTTCATTTTTTGAAAGTCCATCCATGTCTTAAAACCCCTTGTACTGCGGCTCTTCGTTTTCAAGTTCCTGTACGCGCTTGCTGATCTGATCGATGATTTGCTGTGTGGCCTCGGCAGCGGAGGCGAAGGTATTCTTGGCTTCCTGGTTCTGCGTGCTCAAAGCAAATTGTTCCAAACTGGCTTGCGCGCTCTTGAGAGAAGCAAGGCATGTTTTCACCTGGGTTGCAACGGTCATGGCTTCATGTCACCTCCTGTATGGTGGAACTCTTCCTGCGTAGGTTTCCACGGGAAGAATCCCATTATGAATCCCACATCATGCTAGGCACGGCAAACTGACGATGTCCGCGAATTTGAGACGTCAGTCAACTGTTGGAAGCAGGGATAAACGATGGATGCAATGCGTAGGATATCAAGGGACAGGATCTTTCAGCTGTGATTCGAGCTGTGCAAAGGTTGGGATTGGAAAGGAAAGGATGTGACAGATGTGCCGCTTTGGCTGGAGGTGGTCCTGCGAACGCTGCTTGTGATCATCGTGCTGCTGTTCTATACGCGCCTGCTCGGCAAGAAGCAGATCTCGCAACTGACCTACTTTGAATATGTGACAGGAATTACGATCGGTAATCTGGCTGGTTATGCGACTCTTGAAGATTCGATGCATTGGATGATTCCGATACTGGCGATCACCGTCTGGGTAGCGGTATCGCTCGGAGTCGACTATCTTCTGCTCAAGAGCAAAATCATCCGCAATGTCGTGGAGGGCAAAGGGACCGTATTGATCAAAGACGGCAAGATCCTCGAGGACAATCTGAAGAAGGAGCGCTATTCAGCGGATGAATTGCTGTATCAACTTCGTCAGAAAAACGCCTTCCGCGCAGCGGATGTGGAATTTGCAGTATTGGAATCCTCCGGTGAACTGTCCGTGCTCCTTAAGCCGGAGCATCAGCCGCTGACGCCTGCAAAACTCGGCTTAAAAGTGCCGAACACACCTGAACCGCAGACGGTGATCATGGACGGCAAGATCATGGATGAGCCGCTGGCGACAGCTGGCTTGAGCCGTGCATGGTTACATACGGAACTGGAGAAAATAGGGGTTGCTGTCGAGAACGTCTTCCTCGCGCAAGTGGATGGATACGGCCAATTGTACGTGGATCTATATGATGATCAACTCAAGGTTCCCGCGCCGTCGAATCTCTCCCTGCTGTGGGCCGTGCTCAAGAAATGCGCAGCCGATCTCGAACTGTTCGCTCTGTCTACACAGAACGACAACGCCAAACAGATGTACGAACAGGCTGCGAAGACGCTGAATGAACATCTGGAGCGGCTCAGGCCCTATCTGGCTCGATCTTAGCAGCAGACTGATCAGGCGGTTCTACAGTCTTACACCTCTTGCTTCACTCGACGGCATATCAACAGACAGAGAAAGGAGTTCCGTCATGGCTAACGAGAAATTGAAAAACGTCACCCCTGTACAGAAGATGTATCAAGAACTAGCAAAGAGAAAGGAGCCGAAGCGGCCCGTCTTCAAAAATTGTGTCAAAGCATTTTTCGTCGGCGGTGCCATCTGTCTGCTCGGTCAAGGGCTGCAGGAGTTCTTCATGCACTTTTTCGGCTTTGACCAAACGAAGGCCGGTGACCCGACGGTGGCATGTCTCATCTTTATCTCCGTCGTGCTTACAAGTCTCGGCGTCTACGACAAGTTCGGCCAATGGGCAGGAGCAGGTTCTGCCGTGCCGGTGACCGGCTTTGCCAATTCGATGGTCTCAGCGGCGATTGAGCATCGCAGTGAGGGACTCGTACACGGCGTCGGCGGCAACATGTTTAAATTAGCGGGTTCCGTGATCGTCTTTGGCACCTTTACCGCTTTTGTCGTGGGGATCATCTATTTGATCTTCGGGATAGGGGGATGAACGATCGATGCTAGTTGGACATCGGACATGGGTGTTTGAGAACAGACCGATCATCAGCGGTGCAGCTGCCGTGGTCGGTCCTGAGGAGGGCAACGGCCCGCTGGCGAATGATTACGATATTATTCATGAAGATATGATGCTAGGTCAGAAAAGCTGGGAGAAGGCAGAGCACATGCTGCTTGAAGAAGCCGTCAAACTCGCCTGCGAACATGCCAAGATCACCAAGGAACAGCTGCAATTCTACATCGGCGGCGATCTCCTGAACCAGATCACAAGCAGCAGCTTTACGGCTCGTACCTTAGGCGTCCCCTATATCGGCATCTTCGGGGCTTGTTCCACGTCGATGGAGTCCTTGGCGCTGGCGGCTTACATCGTCAACTCCGGCGGCGCGAAATATATCATGTCGGCGACTTCCAGCCATAACAGCACTGCTGAACGGCAGTTCCGCTATCCCACGGAATATGGTGCGCAGAAGCCGCCGACGGCTCAATATACGGTTACCGGAGCTGGGGCCGCCGTTGTCGCCAGCCGCGAAGCGAGGAAGGGGCAGGGGCCTGCGCCGGCCATCACTTCTGCGACCCTCGGCCGCGTCGTTGATATGGGAATTAAGGATCCATTCAACATGGGTGCAGCGATGGCGCCTGCTGCCGTCGATACGATTCAAGCCCATCTGAAGGATCTGAACCGCGCGCCTGCGGACTATGACCTCATCGTGACGGGTGATCTAGCCAAGGTCGGGTATGAGATCGCACAGGAGCTGTTTGTCAAACACGGAGTGCCGATCGAGGACACCCATTACGATGACTGCGGGCTGATGGTCTATGATCTGGAGAAACAGCCGGTGCAAGCGGGAGGGAGCGGCTGCGCTTGTTCTGCCGTCGTCACCTATGGACATCTGCTGAAGAGAATGGCGAAGGGGGAACTAAACCGCATCTTGATCGTCGCCACCGGCGCGCTGCTCTCGCCGATGACGGCGCTGCAGGGGGAGAGCATTCCCTGTATCGCTCATGCGGTTTGTCTCGAAAACGAGGAGGCGGGATTATGATCTACCTTTGGGCTTTTGTTGTCGGGGGATTGATCTGCGTGGTCGGTCAGATCCTGCTCGATGTCTTCAAGATGACACCGGGACAAGCGATGAGCACCCTTGTCGTCTGCGGTGCGATCCTCGACGGCTTCCAACTGTACGAGCCGCTGATCAAGTTCGCGGGAGCGGGCGCAACGGTGCCGATCACCAGTTTCGGCAATGCCCTTGTACACGGCGCGCTCTCCGAGCTGGAGAGGGACGGCTGGATCGGCGTGATCACCGGCATCTTCGAAGTGACCAGTGCCGGTATCTCCTCGGCCATCATCTTCTCCTTCTTAGCCGCGCTGCTCGTGAGACCTAAGGGATGACGAAGCGCGGAAATTGTTGGCGGATGGTGCTGCGGCATCTGAGCCGACAAGAAATGTTGTCTCAGCATGGCAAGCGTGCGCAGCGTCGCCAGAAACAACAGCAATAAACGATAAATGCTGCAATAGACGAGAGACACCAGCCGATGGTGTCTCTCTTTTTTCCTGTGAGAATGTACAAACCGTTTTAGAGCAAATGTGACTATACGGTGACAGGGATTTATTGATACAATTTGATATATATATAACGGGGTCTTATATCGACTAATATTGACAAATCCATCCACGCAGAGGAGGTACTTTATGGCATCCGCTATGCAAGAAGTCGAAATCATGCACCGCCTGGCGGCAAACTTGGAAACTTGCATCCTGGGCAAGCGCAAGGAGATTCGGCTGCTTCTCACTGCCTTGCTCGCCGAAGGGCATGTGCTGTTAGAAGATGTGCCAGGCACCGGCAAGACCGTGCTGATCAAAGCGCTGGCCCAATCGATCCAAGGCGAGTTTCGCCGCATCCAGTGCAACCCGGATCTCCTGCCGACGGATATCACGGGAGTCTCCATCTACCATCCGAAAACCGAAACCTTCGTCTATCGACCGGGTCCGGTCATGTCCAATATCCTGCTCGTCGATGAAGTGAATCGCGCGACGACTAAGACCCAATCCGCACTCCTCGAGGCGATGGAGGAACACCATGTGACCGTGGACGGCGACCGCTATGAATTGCCGAAGCCCTTTATGCTGCTCGCTACTCAGAACCCCATCGATTTCGAAGGAACGTACCGCCTGCCGGAGGCGCAGTTGGACCGCTTCATGTTGAAATTCTCCCTCGGTTATCCCAGCCCGGATTCAGAGAAAGCGATGATCACCGGTCAGAGCACGAGAAGTCCCTTGGACGACCTTAAGCCGGTGGCGGATATCAACGAACTCATGCGCATCCAGCAGAAGGTCAAAGAGGTCTATCTGGACGAGGCAATCGTGGAATATATCGTCGAGATCGTATCGCAGACGCGCCGTCATCCCGCCCTCCTCTTGGGCGCAAGTCCACGCGCTTCGCTTGCCTTGACGAAGGCGCTTAGAGCTTATGCCTTCCTGAATGACAGAGACTATGTGATTCCTGATGATGTTAAGGAACTGGCACCGTATGTCCTGTGCCACCGTCTGATCCTGCGCCCGGAAGCGTCGATGGACGGATTGACCCAGGCCTCGGTGTTGGATCAGGTACTGCAGAGCGTGAAAGTTCCCGTACAGATGGAGAAGTGATAGGCAATGGAATTGCTGCAGACTTCTCGTTTTCGGTTGATTGCGTTGATCTGGTTTTGCTCCCTGTTGTTCCTGCTTTTCCAAGGCGGCAGGTTGTCGTTCATGCTGTTCACCGGTTTCTCGGCGATCGTCCTGTATCTATACTTGGTCAGCAAGAGCGGCATCAGCGGCACGCAGATGACGCGGAGCATGCCGCTTGCGGCCGGGGAGCGGATTACCGCGGGCACTTCAGCGGAGGTGCACCTGAAGTTCCGCATCCCCGGCTTCATGCCGATCCCTTATGTACTCGTGACCGAGCGGCTGCGGCGCCGCCGAGGTTCGGAAACCACCTATGAAGTGTCTTTCGTCCCCGATTGGCGGCGGCGGGGAGAAGTGCGCATCACCACCCCTCCTCTGCAGAGAGGGAGGTATTCCTTCGGCGTTACGAGCTGTTCCGTAGAAGATATCTTTGGCTTGTACCGGTATACGAAGAACATCGAAGTGCCGATGTCCTTCACCGTCTTTCCTCAGAAGGTGCGCATCAAGGAGTGGCAGGATTTTAATCAAATGTATCTGGGTCGCCACCTGAATTCGATCAGCAGTGAAGTCCAGAGGGAGACGACCCAATTCAACGGGGTGCGCGAATATATCTACGGCGATCCTTTGTCGCGCATTCACTGGAACGCCTCCGCCCGCACCGGTACATGGAAATCCAAAGAATATGAGAAAGAAGCTCTGCCGCGCATGCTGGTCGTTTTGGATTGTGCGGCGGAGTATAAAGGGAGGGCGCATTTTGAAACGGCGGTTTCAACGGCTGCCTCCGTGCTGGATTATGGTTTGCATTCCGATCTGCCCGTCGGCCTGATGACGAATGAGGCAGCGGTCTACTGGGCAGCCCCGAAGCGGGGGAAAGTGCATTATGAACAGCTGCTGGACCGTTTGATCGATGTGGAAGCCGATAGCGGGATTCCCTTGGAACAGGTGATGCAGACGCGCAAATTGGAACTGGACAGCCGCTTGTTCCTCGTCTTCATCACCCCGCGGGAGGATGCTTCCTTCCTGCAATTCCTTCGCTGGTGCAAGATGAAGGGGATGCAGAGCAGCGTGCTCCAGATCACGCCCGAGCCCGGCCGGCAAGCGGCGAATTGGCAGAAGGAGCTTATCACCAGCGGGATTCTGTCCTACCGGATCGGCGCTCTGCATGAACTGCCTGCAGCGTTGGGAGGCGGTAAGGCATGAGGCGTGTGCTGCGCTGGCTGAATCTCTCCCATCTGATCAAGCAAACGGCCCTGTTCGTTTTTCTCCTGCAGTTTGTCCGTTGGTTCTCTAATTACTGGTTATCCGAGACGACGGAACTGGTCTATACAGTTGTTGCGGCGGTTTATGTGAGCGAACTACTCTTCGCCAGGTTGAAGCTCTGGCTTCGCAGCAGTTTGCAGCTGGCAGCGGTGATCGCGGTCCATTTCTATGTGCTGGATTGGGTGCCGCAGCCGATCCTGTGGGAGAATTGGGAGTGGTTCATCCTCAGTTTGGAATGGTTTATCCAGCCCTTCCTTCCCTATTGCTGGTTCGGATTGGCGGCTTGGCTCATCTATTCCGTCGTGAATCTGCTGCTGAATACGCGTGAGAAGGTGTTCTTCACGACGGTGCTCAGCGTGATCGCTTTAGCCATCGCGGATTCCTATACGAGCGTCTACCTGTGGGATGAGACGATGCTTGTCGTTGTAAGCGGACTGATCCTGATGATCAATTGTCATTTTGCCGCATTCCGCACGAAATATCCCCACACCTGGAAGTATATCGCCGAATATCCTTGGGGGATTGCGCTGACAGCGGGAACTCTGGCGTCTTTCATCGCTCTGATGGGATATATCGCTCCCAATGTTCGGCCGCTTCTCGTTGACCCATACACCGCTTGGAATCAGATGCAGGGCCGATCCGTCAACTTCAGCATGAAGGAGGATACCCAGACGGCGCTGACCTCCTTCCGCTTGAACCTTATGAGCAGCTCCGGGTACGGCCGCGATGACTCCCAGTTGGGCGGGGGGTTCAATTACAACTACACTCCAGTCTTCCGAGTGACGACGCCTGTTCGCAGCTATTGGCGCGGGGAGTCCAAATCAATCTATACCGGGACCGGCTGGATCGAACCGGAAGAGTCGAGGAATGTGGACGTGTATCATGTCGGGGAAACCATTGCTCCAGAGCTTGCGCTTACTGCGTCGGTGCCGGTTCGCGAGTTCAGCCAGCACATCACGATGATCAGCGGGGACCCTCCGCCGAAGATCTTTGGCGCCTATCCGATCACGCGGATCGATGCGGTCAACGGCAGCCAGGAGAGCAGCGAGATCTTCGTGAAGAACATGGATACCGGAGCTATCGAAGCAGTGACGGATGCATCCATCCGGTCTTACCGGGTGACCTCTGCGGTACCCGTCATCAGCGAGGCGGCGTTGAACGATGCACCGACACCGCCTCTGGATGCTTATCTCCAACGCTATGTACAGCTGCCTGACACCCTGCCTGAACGGGTATATGAGTTAACCCGCGAGATTACGGCAGAGGCGGATACGCCCTATGAGAAAGTCAAAGCGATCGAATCCTACCTTCGCACAAATTATACCTATACGAATACGCCGGATGAATCCGAGGCGTCGAGCGAGGACTTCGTTGATCGGTTCTTGTTCGAGGTGATGGAAGGGTATTGCGATTACTTCTCCACGGCGATGACGGTCATGGTGCGCACGCTGGATCTGCCGGCGCGTTGGGCCAAGGGATATTCGACGGGCGTGCTGGATGAGGAATCCTCCATGATGTATGAGCAGAGGATCAGGTTCGGAGATGCAGCGAATGCCGGGTTGGAGCTATCTTATATCGTACGCAATGCCGATGCCCATTCGTGGGTAGAGGTGTACTTTGAAGGGTACGGCTGGGTGATGTTCGAGCCGACGCCGGGCTTTGCGGCACCCGCAGTCCAAGCGCCGAGCGAGCCGGCAGTGGAAGCCGTCGAGTCGATCGCTGTAGAGGAGAAGGCTGAAGAGAAACCGGCAGCTCCGGCTGCAGAAGAGAAACGGCCGTTGTTCTGGCCGCTGCTTGCCGGGATCCTCATCCTCAGCATCGCGATCGCCGCTGTCTGGATTTTGCTGAAGAGACGCCCAGAGCTGCAGGAGCGGCTGCACCGCTGGCTGATGCAGCTCGGTTTGATGCGGGAGCCTCTTGCGCCGAACGATCTGATCGTAGCGGAATTTAACCGGCTGCTCCGCGATCTCAAGCGGCGCGGACTCGACCGGGAAGAGCATCAGACGGTGAGAGAAGCGATCACCATCTGGGGCAGCCGTTATCCGAGTCTCGATGGACCGCTGAAGGATGCGGCTTACAGTTTCGAATTGGCGAAGTACAGCCGGCGCCAATTCAGTGAGCAGGAGGCGGAGCATTATCAGCAGAGGCTGAAAGAACTGCGGCAGCAGGTGAAGCGGATCGCTTGACGACTACAGCTGTCAGATCAGCAGGCTGAAACCATCGGACAGCCGGAGGCATCTAAGGCGCAGGCGGGAGGAAGGACCTTCTGTCCGCGCCTTCCGGCTGTTCATATTGACTTCGCATACTCTGTGCTGCATCATGTTGTTAAGGGATTGACGTGAGGAGAATGCCTATGGCTGAACATTATACCGATACGCAGATGTTGGAGATGATGGCTAAGCATGGCTGGCGCATCACGGATCAGCGGCGGACACTGGCGCAGCTGTTCGCCGAGAGCGATGCTTACCTTTCTCCGAAGGATGTTTATGAATATATGAAGACCAAATATCCGGGAGTCAGCTTCGATACGGTATACCGCAACCTTCGCATCATGTCGGAGATGGGCGTGTTAGAGCAGTTTTATTTTCTCGACGGAGGGCTGAAGTTCCGCGGCGGCTGCTTGACAAGGCATCATCATCATGTGATCTGCACCGGCTGTGAGAAGACCTTATCCCTTGACTACTGTCCGATGGAGCAGTCGATCGAGCTCCCGGATGATTTTCAGGTGATGAATCATCGCTTTGAGATCTATGGGTTGTGCAGAGACTGCCAGTCGGATTCCGATGCTGCCAGGGAGCAGTCTGAAGGTTGAGGGAACGTCTGCTAAGCGCTGTAAGACACGGCTTGGCGGCGTTCTTTATTTTTTGCCTGCTATGGTCGGTTATGGTATAGTTTGAGGATGAGAACGTGGAGGTTGTATAATCTTGCTGAAGCTGTTCGTACCGAAGATGAAAGTCGATTCGATCTATGAGATCGATCTGGCGGCGCTTCTGGATCAAGGATTCCGAGGCATCATCACCGATCTGGACAACACCTTGGTCGGGGCCCGGGAACCCGAAGCAACGCCGCAGTTGCTGGAGTGGTTGAAGGTCTTGGACAAACATGGATTTCGAGTCGTGATCGTCTCCAATAACCGTCAGCCGAGAGTGGAGCGATTTGCGAAACCGCTGGGCATGCCATTCGTATATAAGGCGAAGAAACCGCTCAGGACATCTTTTAAGAAGGCCCTGCAGCTGCTGGATCTGCCGCCGGAGCAAGTCGTTGTTATCGGAGATCAGATGATGACGGATGTATTCGGGGGCAACCGCATGGGCTTGTTCACCATTCTCGTCCAGCCGATCGCTCCCCAGGATGAAGGGTTCGGGACAAGGATTAACCGAACGCTGGAGCGGGTTCTGCTGACCTTCATGAACCAATAGGCGGTTTGCAGCGGGGAATGCGGAGCAGAAGATGGATGGATCGAGCCCGTGCGCGTTTATTTTTGCTGTCGCGGCGCTGTATACGTTATATATAAGTTATATATTAATTATAGATCTAGTTAATTAGATGCTCTGCAATTGGGGCATTCTGTAGTTGCGGCATATTATTCGGTATTTTTGATCTTATAGATGAGCAGCATCACGTTGTACACATGACTAAACACACGGAGGTAGATGGGTGAAGACATGAATGAGCGACTGACATGCCAAGGCTGCGGAGTAGAACTTCAGACGGAGGATCCCAGTCAGATCGGATACATACCGGAGAAGGCGCTGCAACGGACACCGACCGTTTGTCAGCGCTGTTTCCGCATTAAGCACTATAACGAAGCGGCTTCAGTGACGATGGATCAGGGTGCATTCCTCCGCATCTTAAGCGGAATCGGCGAGACGAAGGCGCTCGTCGTTCACATCGTCGATGTGTTTGACTTCGAGGGGAGCTTGATCGGCGGTTTGCACCGCTTCGTCGGCGCGAATCCCGTGCTCATCGCTGTGAACAAGCTGGATCTGCTGCCGGCTTCTCTGAATTGGAACCGCGTGAAAAACTGGGTGCAGAAACAGGCTAAGGAGCAGGGGCTGAAACCCGTTGATGTCATCCCGATCAGCGCGAAGCGAGGCCGGGGCTTCGATGAAATGGTACGGGCCCTTGATCGATACCGCGGCGGCCAGGATATCTATATCGTAGGCGCGACGAATACCGGCAAGTCCACGCTGATCAATCAATTGATCCGCCGCTACAGCGACCTTGATTTGGAGTTGACCGTTTCACGCTATCCCGGCACGACGCTGGATACCATCCACATCCCGCTCGTCGAAGGACAGTCGATCATCGACACGCCGGGGATCGTCTATCCTTATCGCCTGACGGAAATCGTGGATGCGAAGACGGTGAACGCCCTGCTGCCGGAGAAGCCGATCAAGCCGATCGTCTACCAGCTTGATCCGGAGCAAACCCTGTTCTTTGGCGGTTTGGCGCGGATGGATTTCGTTCAAGGCGATCACCAATCCTTCACCTGCTATGTTTCCAATGCGATCAAAATCCACCGCACGAAGCTGGAGCGGGCCGATGAAGTGTATGAGAAGCATCGCGGCGGACTGCTGTCGCCGCCGTCGGCGGAAGAAGCGGCGAAACTTGAGCCTTTCCTGAAACATACCTTCCGTATTCCGCGCGGTGCGCGGCACGACATATCCATCTCCGGGCTTGGCTGGATCCAGGTGAACGGCATGGACGGCGCATTGATCGAGCTGCATGCGCCGAAGAGCGTCCGCGTGACGCTGCGGCCTTCGCTATTGGGATGATGCGCATGCTGCTCATGAGCTGCATGTATGCTTTGCGTATGCTGCTCATGAGCTGCATGTATGCTTAATATATTGGCGAGAGGAGTCAGTACGATGAAGATCGATCATCGCACGTTACGTTTCGGTGTTATCGGCGATCCCATCGCCCAGTCGAAGTCCCCCGTCATGATGAATCGGGCCTTCGAAGCCGTCGGCATCAACGGCATCTATATGGCTTTCCATGTACGGCCGGAGATGCTGAAAGCGGCCGTCGACGGGATTCGCGGTCTGGGTCTGCGCGGCGTGAACGTGACGATCCCGCATAAGCTGGCGGTCATGGCTTATCTTGACGAGATCGATGAAGCCGCACAAGTGATCGGCGCGGTGAACACGATCGTCAATGACGACGGCAAGCTCACCGGCTATAACACGGATGGCATCGGATATGTACGTTCCTTGAAGGAAGAAACCGGTGTGCAGATTCGGGGCAAACGCATCCTCCTGCTCGGTGCGGGCGGTGCTGCAAGAGGGGTTGCCTATGCCTTGGCGAAGGAGCAGCCCGAACAGATCTGGATTGCCAACCGGACCGCAGAGCGGGCGGCGCAGCTGGCGCAAGCCCTGCGTCCTTACGGCAGTGTCGACGGAATGGGATTAGAGGGTTTGGATGATATTAAACATAAAGTTGACATCGTCATCAACACCACCTCCGTCGGGATGCATCCCCAGATCGATGAGCGGCCGGCGGATCCGAGGATGTTCCCGCAAGGGGCGGTGCTCAGCGATCTGATCTACAATCCGCTTAAGACCCGTTGGCTGCTGGAAGCTGAAGAATCGGGATACCGCATCCACGGCGGGTTGGGGATGTTCGTCTACCAAGGGGCCTATGCATTTGAATATTGGACGGGCAAGCAGGCGCCCGTGGATGTGATGCGGGAAGCGGTGGAGCAAGCTTTAAGGTCTGAATAATATGATGGCAGTAGCAAATGAATATTCATACGGAAGTTCATACGAATGCTCATACGAATGCTGATAGGATTAGCAGGATATCAAAACATCAACACCGAGAAGGACAGAGCGATAGATGGGAGGACGGAGCGGATGAAGATCGGCATCATGGGCGGGTCCTTCGATCCGATTCATCATGGTCACCTGCTGGCGGCGGAGCATGCGGCGGAGGCGGCGGATCTCGATGAGGTCTGGTTCATCCCCTCGCATGCTGCACCCCATAAGGATCAACGGCCGCGGGCGTCGGATGAGGACCGCCTGCACATGGTGAAACTGGCGATCGCCTCCAACCGCCGGTTTCGTCTGCTGGATTGGGAGATCCTGCGCGGCGGAGTATCTTATTCGATCGAGACGGCAGAGATGCTGAGACAAACCTACGCATCCGATGAATTTTACTGGCTCATCGGTGCGGATATGGTGCAGTATCTGCCCCATTGGCACCGCATCGAAGAGCTGTGCCGGCTGCTCCGCTTCATCGGTTTTGCCAGACCCGGCACAACGATCGACTTGGATGAACTTAAGCCGGAGATTAGAGACAGTGTGCAGATCGTGCAGATCCCGCTTATCGAGATCTCTTCGACGGAGATCCGCAGGCGCATCGCTGCGGGACGTTCGATTCGTTATATGGTGCCGGAGCCCGTCCTGGAATATATAGAGGAGAGGCGACTGTATGGATCGTGAACAATTGATGGGATATGTACGGAATCAGATGCCCGAACGGCGGTGGCTGCATACCCAGGGTGTGATGGAAACAGCTGTTCGTTTGGCCAAGCAGTATGGCGCGGATCCAGAGAAGGCGGAACTTGCTGCATTGCTGCATGATCTGGCGAAGTACTGGCCGATCGACAAACAGCGGGAGATGGTCAGAGTGCATGGGCTGTATCCGGATATGTTGGATTATGACGATGTGCTGCTGCATGCCCATGTCGGCGCGTACGTCGCGAAGACCGAGCTGGGGATCGAAGATGAGGAAGTGCTGGATGCCATCCGCTTCCATACCTCCGGCAGAGAGGAGATGACCCTGCTTGACAAGGTGATCTGCTTGGCGGATTATATCGAGCCGGGGAGGGAATTCCCCGGGGTGGATGGGATTCGCAGGCTGGCCGAGCGGAGCCTTGAAGAAGCGCTGATTGCGGGTTTTGATTCGACGATTCGATATCTGATCGCTCAGGGCAAGAAGATCTATCCGCTGACGGTCTTAACCAGGAACAGTCTGATCGACCAATTAAGGGGGCAGTGATAACGATGAGTATTTCTTCGAACGAGTTGTTGAAGATCGTAATTGGAGCATTGGAGGACAAAAAGGCGCTGGACATCGTCACGCTGAACTTGCATCAGATCTCATTGGTGACGGACTATTTCGTGATCTGCCACGGCAATTCTGAACGGCAAGTGCAGGCGCTGGCTGATGAGGTTGTGGAGCAAGCGGAGAAGGCCGGCTGCGCAGTGCATGGCATCGAGGGATTGGATTCGTCGCGCTGGGTGCTGATTGACCTTGGGGATGTGGTCGTTCACGTGTTCCATCGGGACGACCGGGAATATTATAATCTGGAACGGCTTTGGTCGGATGCTGAAGTGGTCGAGAGCGTATGAACCGAACGTTAGAAGCGGGATCCTTCTATGAACTGACGGTGGAGCGCGAAGTGTCCCCAAACGGGTACTTCCTGTCCGACGGCCGGCAGGAGGTCCTGCTTCCTTACGGGGAAGCGGCGGGGGAAGTCAAGACCGGCAGCCGCCTGCGGGTGTTTCTCTTCCATGACAACAAAGGAAGGATGACGGCGACGATGCGCGAGCCCCTGATTGCGATGGGAGCGATCGCGTCCTTGGAGGTGGCCGATATCCAGCCGCGGCTCGGCTGTTTCCTCGAGATGGGCATCGGTCGCCAGCTGCTTCTGCCCTATACGGAACTGCCCAGGATGCAAGAGCTTTGGCCTAAGGTCGGCGACGAAGTCTATGTGAAGCTGGACCATGACAAGCAAGGGCGCATGCTGGCGAAGCTGGCGGACGAGGAGGATCTTGCGAAGCTTGTCGTACGCGCGCCGATGGCATGGCGCAATACTTGGGTGGAAGCACGGGTATATAAGCCCCTCAAACACATGGATTTCCTCCTTATCCCCGGCGGCGTGCTCGGCTGGGGCGTGATGGCGATGCTGCATCAGACAGAACGGACGCGGCTGCTCCGTCTCGGCGAGCGGGTGAACGTTCGCGTGACCTATGTACGTGAAGACGGCCGGGTGAACGTCTCGATGCGGCAGCCGAAGGAGATTAGCCGCGAGGAAGATGCGGCGCTGCTGTTTCGCTTTCTCAAGGAGCGGCCTAACGGCTCCATGCCCTATTCCGATGAGACGCCGGCGGATATCATCCTGAGACGGTTCAACATCAGCAAAGGGGCCTTCAAGCGGGCGCTGGGGAAACTGATGAAGGAAGGGCTCATCGAACAAGAGGGCAGCTGGACGCACTTGACGGAGAAGGGGCGTAATACAGCATCAGTTGATGAAGGGGAAGAGCATCAGTAAGGAGCGGTTGGATATGAACGAAGCCTATCAACACCACTTCGCGCAAGTGTATGACCGGCTGATGGACGAGATGCCCTTGGACAAGTGGCAGCAGTTCATCCGCGAGGCATGGGCGAAGTATGGATGTGGCCCGAGAATCGTTGTCGATCTCGGCTGCGGAACAGGACGGCATACGCTGGCGCTGGCAGAGGATGTTCATAGGATGTACGGCATCGACCTGTCCGAATCCATGCTGGCTATCGCTCAGGAACAGGCCGCGCGCACTTCTGGCGGGAGGAACATCACCTGGCTGCTGCAGGATATGCGCGAATGGCAGATCCCAAGCCAGGCGGACGGTGTTCTCTGTTTGTGCGACGGCATCAACTATTTGCTTGCGGACGAGGATGTGAAAGCGGCCTTCTCTTCCACTTATGATGGACTGCGTGAGGGAGGGCTGTTCCTGTTCGATGTGTTGACGCAGCACCAATACGAACTCTATGCGGCGGGTCAGCCTTATACCTATGATGTGGAGGATCTGGCTTATATATGGTATGCGGATTGGGATGAGCATAACCGAGTGATCTCCCATGATCTTACCATCTTCTCGCGGGTTGATGCGGAGTCGGAGATGTTTCTCCGCTTCCATGAATTCCATCAGCAGAGAGCCTACGATTTGCAGCAGCTGACCGTCTGGCTTAAGGAGATCGGTTTTCGCAGGATTGAAACCTTTGCTGATTACACCTGGCAGCCGATCCGTGAAGATACGGCGAGGGTCTGCTTCTGTGCCGTAAAATAGCGGCGAGCTGGGGATACTTGACATCGCAAGCGCAGGGAACGTATAATGGCAACAAGAATAAACGATATTTGATATCGAATCAGACAATCGATAGGCTAACAGCGAGGAAGAGGAGCAGTAGCATCTGTATGCAGGCTCTCAGAGAGTCGGCGGTTTGGTGCGAGCCGACAGCTGCTGGATGTGAACTCGCCTCTGAGCTGGTGAAAGATCGGTTATGCGGGCCGCTGCGGACGGAGCGTCATGGAAGGCAAGACGACGGCTTGGGCGGCTGACGGATCATCGATTATACCTTCATCCGTAACCCCTGCGTTAAAGGGCAGAGTGAGTACGAACGAAGCACGTTCGTGCTAACTAGGGTGGTACCACGGGAATCGACCTCTCGTCCCTAGCTGTGATCGGTGATCGGCTAGCGATGAGAGGTTTTTTGATCAGATCAAGCAGCATGGGAAGCACTGATTAAGTCAGATTTATTGGTAAATCAGCTTCTTTAATACAATTGGAGGTTTAGAGGATGACACAGGATCAGAATCAATCAGCCAAGTACAATCACCGGGTAATCGAACCGAAATGGCAGCGTTACTGGGAAGAGAACAAGACGTTTAAGACCTTGGATGATGACAGCAAGCCGAAGTTCTATGCCCTTGACATGTTCCCTTATCCATCGGGAGCAGGGCTGCACGTCGGCCATCCGGAAGGGTATACGGCTACGGATATCATCGCGCGCCTCAAGCGGGCACAAGGTTATAACGTCCTCCACCCGATGGGCTGGGATGCCTTTGGCCTGCCGGCTGAGCAGCACGCCCTCGAGACCGGACAGCATCCGCGCGATATCACGGTGAAGAATATCAACAATTTCCGCCGTCAGATCAAATCCCTCGGCTTCTCCTACGATTGGGACCGGGAGATCAGCACGACGGATCCGGACTACTACAAATGGACGCAGTGGATCTTCCTGCAGCTCTATAAGCGGGGGCTGGCTTATGTCGCTGAAGTACCGGTGAACTGGTGCCCGGCGCTGGGTACAGTGCTCGCCAACGAAGAGGTCATCGACGGCAAGAGCGAGCGCGGCGGACATCCGGTGATCCGCAAGCCGATGCGCCAGTGGATGCTGAAGATCACTGAGTATGCAGAGCGCTTGCTGGAGGATCTGGAGGAACTGGATTGGCCGGAGAGCATCAAGGAGATGCAGCGCAACTGGATCGGCAAGTCCGAAGGGGCGGAGGTGGACTTTGTCATCGATGGAACGGACAAGGTCCTGAAGGTATTCACGACCAGACCGGATACGCTGTTCGGGGCGACTTACTGTGTCATGGCGCCGGAACACAAGTGGGTGGATGAGATCACCTCTCCGGAGCAGAAGGAAGCGGTGCAAGCCTACAAGGAACAAGCAGCCCGCAAATCCGACCTGGAGCGGACGGATCTTGCCAAGGAGAAGACAGGCGTCTTCACGGGAGCTTATGCGATCAATCCGGTCAACGGCAAGAAAGTTCCGATCTGGATCGCCGACTATGTCCTGGCTGGATACGGGACGGGAGCGATCATGGCGGTGCCAGGCCACGATCAGCGCGACTGGGAATTTGCGACGAAGTACAACCTGCCGATCATCGAGGTCGTAGAGGGCGGGGATCTGTCCAAGGAAGCCTATACCGGCGATGGCATCCACGTCAACTCCGACTTCTTGAACGGCCTTAACAATGAGCAAGCGATTAAGAAGATGATCGAATGGCTGGAAGAGAACGGGAAGGGACGGGCGAAGGTTACTTATAAGCTACGCGACTGGCTGTTCAGCCGCCAGCGCTATTGGGGTGAGCCGATCCCGATCCTGCACCTTGAGGACGGCACGATGAAGCCGCTCGATGAGAGCGAACTGCCTCTGCTCCTGCCGGATGTGGATGAGATCCATCCGTCGGGTACAGGAGAGTCTCCGCTGGCGAATGTGGAGGAATGGGTCAACACCGTCGACCCGGAGACGGGGATGAAGGCTCGGCGCGAGACCAATACGATGCCGCAATGGGCGGGAAGCTGCTGGTACTATATCCGTTTCATCGATCCGCATAACAAGGAGCAGCTCATCGATCCGGAGTTGGCGAAGAAATGGCTGCCTGTCGACCTGTATATCGGCGGTGCAGAGCATGCGGTGCTGCACCTGCTCTATGCGAGGTTCTGGCACAAGGTGCTGTACGACATCGGCGTGGTGCCTACGAAGGAACCGTTCCAGAAGCTCGTGAACCAAGGCATGATCCTCGGCACGAACAATGAGAAGATGAGCAAATCCCGCGGCAACGTCATCAACCCGGATGATATCGTCGAACAATACGGTGCGGATACCCTCCGCATGTACGAGATGTTCATGGGCCCGCTGGAGGCGACGAAGCCGTGGAACGAGAGCGGTGTCGAAGGAACTTACCGCTTCCTGAACCGGGTATGGAGACTTTATGTCGGTGACGACGGTCAGTTGAACCCGAAGATCGGTGATGTGCCGACAGACGAATCCTTCCTGCGCGTATGGCACAAGACGATCAAGAAGGTTACGGAGGATTACGAGAACCTTCGCTTCAACACCGCGATCAGCCAGCTGATGATCTTCGTCAATGAAGCTTACAAAGCCGAGCGTCTGCCGCGCAAAGCGATGGAGGATTTCGTGCAGCTCATCGCACCGGTCACCCCGCATATCGCGGAAGAACTCTGGGAGCGGCTTGGCCACACCGGCGGCATCTCCTATGTACCGTGGCCGCAATACGATGAGAAGTACACCGTTGACGATGAAGTCGAGATCGCGATCCAAGTGAAGGGCAAGATCGTCGACCGCATCAAGATCCCTGCCGACCTTGATGAGCAGGGCATGGAACAAGCAGCCCTGTCCAGCGAAGCGGTGCAGCAAGCGATCAGCGGCAAGACGATCCGCAAGGTCATCGCCGTCAAAGGACGCCTCGTGAACATCGTCACCAATTGACATATGAATATGTAATCTTCACAGCGACCTCACAGGACGGGTTAAGCTTTTTGTCCGTAAAAAAGCGACTCAACTTTGCTGAGGTCGCTGTTGTATTTGGCGTGGGTGGTATGAATCAACTGCTGGAACATCCCATCCAGATACGATTGCATGAGCAGAATCCCCTCGGCGGTGATGCCCCCGGGCACGCAGACTCTCTCCTGCAGGGAAGCAGGCGTGAACCCCTTCTCGGTCAAGAGCTTGGCGGTACCGAGCATCATATCGCTGACGAGGCGGGTGGCCTCCTCCCGCTCGATTCCGGTGATCTCCACGGCAGCATGGACGAATTGCTCAGCAAAAAAACACAGAAAAGCAGGACCGCAGCTGGACAGGTCCGAAGTGATGCGTGTGTGCTGTTCCTCGATGTGATGAGGCGTGCTGATCTTGGAAAACAATGATTCCAGCCATTCGCGGTCACTCGGCAGCATCCGCTCGCTGTACATGCATAAGGCAGCGCCGCTTAATGCGTAGTTTGTGATGCTCGGGATGACCTTCGCGATCTTGCAGGGCAGGAGATCTTCCAGATGTTTGATCAGAACGGGACTGGTAATCGAGACGACGATCTTCTCCGGCGTTGCCCAGGGGGCCAGATCTTCAATGACATGCTTATATTCATGGGGCTTGACGCAGATGAAGATGGTCTTGCACAGGCGGGCGATCTGCCCGTTATCCGCTGCCGCGCGCAGACCGGGGAAACGATCGGCCAAGCGGAGCACCTTATCCAGCGATCGGTTGCCGGCGATGATCTGCTCAGGATCCAAAGCCCCTGATTCGATGAATGCCTCGATGAGGATACTGCCCATGCTGCCGGTTCCGATGAATCCGATCTTCATGTTGAACCCTCCCAGTTAGAGAACTCACATACTTTTACTAAATATATGTACATATAGCTCGGACCTATGAATGATTCTATAATGGTGCAACCAATACAGTCCGTCTCAGGAGTGATGTGATTGATCAGATCAAGCCGAATCCCGTCGTTCCTCTTCTCTCTCTGCCTGCTGCTGGTGCTGGCAGCCGTCGGCTATTGGCTGCTGTCGGAGCTTCTGCCGCCGCCGGCCGGCTGGTCGGATGAAGCCGTATGGCTGCCCGTTGAACGGCGTTTGGCCGAGGAAGAGGTGCAAGAGGAGGACGGCGGCCAGACGACGTTTGCTGAAGGTGAACAGTCAATACCGGAGGTCAGCAGGCGGCAGCCGGCAGGCAAGAGTCCTTCGCCGATCTTGCAGGATGAGCCGCTGGATGAGCAGAAGGATGAGAGGCCGCTTGGCGCTGATCTAGAAGCATGGGCTGACGACGCATCCGATGATTCCACGCTGATTCCGCTCAACACAGCGGACGCGGAGATGCTTCAGCTTCTTCCCGGCATCGGTCCGGCCAAGGCGCAGGCGATCATCGAGCACCGCGATCAGCACGGCGTCTTTACAAGCTTGGATCAGCTGTTGGAAGTGAAGGGTATCGGCGAGAAAACCCTTGCCAATATCAAGCCTTTGCTTAAATTGGATTAAACTCATCGGAATAGTGAGTTACCTCTTTTCAAGCCATGAAGTTTATGAGACAATAGATGCGATATATTCACTTATCCTTTCCTGGAGGGATCATGCATGACTGAGGAACGTAAGCTTCAACTTGAAACCTTGGCTGTTCATGCCGGACAGCAGCTGGATCCGACAACCATGTCTCGTGCGGTTCCGATCTATCAGACGACATCTTATGGTTTTCGGGATACAGATCACGCAGCTAACCTGTTCTCTTTGGCTGAAAGCGGCAACATCTATACGCGGATTATGAATCCGACGACGGACGTCTTCGAGCAGCGTATGGCCGCATTGGAAGGAGGGGTAGGTGCACTTGCGCTGTCCTCGGGACAAGCAGCGATCACCTATGCGATCTTGAATATTGCGGAAGCGGGGGATGAGATCGTATCTTCTTCCAGTTTGTACGGCGGTACATACAACTTGTTTGCGATTACGCTGAAGAAGTTCGGGATCAATGTGATCTTCGTCGATCCCGATGATCTGGACAACTTCCGCAAGGCGATCACACCGAAGACGAAGGCCATCTTCGCAGAGACGATCGGCAACCCGCGCGGGGATGTCCTGGACATCGAAGCGGTGGCGAAGATCGCCCATGAGAACGGCATTCCGCTGATCGTGGACAATACGTTCCCGAGCCCATACCTGCTCAGACCGATTGAGCATGGGGCGGATATTGTCGTGCATTCGGCGACGAAATTCATCGGTGGACACGGCACGTCGATCGGGGGAGTCATCATCGACGGCGGCAAGTTCGACTGGAAGGCCAGCGGCAAGTTCCCGGGACTGACGGAGCCGGATCCAAGCTACAACGGCCTGGTGTATGCCGATGCCCTTGGACCGCTCGCCTACATCATCAAAGCCCGCGTGCAGCTTCTGCGCGATATCGGTGCATCCTTGTCGCCGTTTAACGCCTTCCTGCTCCTGCAAGGATTGGAGACGCTGCACCTGCGCATGGAACGCCACAGCGCCAATGCGCTGAAGGTCGCTCAGTATCTCGAACAGCATGATGCTGTTACGAGCGTCAGCTATCCTGGCTTAAGCTCACATCCTTCCTATGAGCTGGCGAAGAAATATCTGCCGAAGGGGGCGGGCGCGATTCTGACCTTCGAGATCAAGGGAGGCATCGAGGCAGGCAAGAAGCTGATCAACAGTGTGAAACTGTTTAGTCATCTCGCCAACGTCGGGGACAGCAAGTCCTTGATCATCCACCCTGCCAGTACGACGCATTCGCAGTTGAATGAGGAGGAGCTTGCTGCTGCAGGAGTTACGCCGGGTATGGTGCGCCTGTCCGTAGGTACGGAGCACATCGATGATATCATCTACGACCTCGAGCAAGCGATTGCAGCCAGCCAGCGTTAAGGAAGGGAAGATCTTCGCATGACATCGCTTCGTAAGGATTGGGATACGTACTTCATGGACATCGCCTTCATGGCTTCGACGAGGTCCCGCTGCAGCCGGCGCCGTGTCGGCGCCGTGCTGGTGCAGGGCAAGAAGCTGCTCGGAACGGCCTATAACGGTGCGCCGTCGGGCGTTCCGGACTGCGAAGAAGCGGGTTGCATGCTGGTCGAAGAATATGAGCTGCAAGTTCAGGACAACGGGGAAGAACAAGTGGTGAAGAAACAGCGCTGCGTACGCACGATCCATGCGGAGCAGAACCTGCTTTTGTTCACCGACCGCAGCGACCGGGAGGGGGCGACGGTGTATGTGACGGACCAGCCTTGTTGGACCTGTGCGAATATGCTCGCGAACAGCGGCGTCACAGAGATCGTCTACTGCCGTGAGTATAAGAAGGACCAGGACAAGGTCAGCAAGCTGATGAAACAGAAAGGCATCCATTTCCGGCAGCTCGTCGGTTATGAGCCGCCGGCAGGTACCGCCTAATTGTTGCATGTGATAGGACGCTGAATATTGATTTAAGAGGAAGCACCTCGATTCCGGATGAAGGAATGGGGTGTTTTTTATTGCTTTAATTGCTGGGAACCATGGAACGGGAGGGCGAATATGCGGTCACAGGCGGGATTTTACGGCACTTGCGCTTGTATGATCGGCGGGCTCGCAGCGGGACTTGCAGGGCGAAGCTGGGCGATCGGTTGCGTGCTGCTCTTTTGCATCGCTTCCCTATATTATACGAAGCGTTCCTTCGATGACCTAAGCATTCGTCATCGCTTGTTCATCCTCTCCTTAACGCTTCTATCCATCGTGTATGGACTGGCATGTGAACAGATGAACCGCACGTCGCTGCCTGATGCCATGAACGGGAGGATCGTTGAGGCGGAAGGGACGATCGTGTCCGGCATCAAGCTGGACGGTGACAGATTGTCCTTCCAATACCGTGTCAGCAAGCTGAGAACGCCTGATGCGCGAAGCGCCTACAGTCATGCAGCTGGCAGAGGTACAGCGGAAGAGGATGTTGAAGAGATCCGGGATCTTCATGAGAAGATGCAGGTGACGATCTATCTGGAATCGCAAGCGGAACAACAGGAAGCTGCGTCCTGGATCCGCGGCATGGAGATCCGGCTAACGGGGGAGCTTCAGATTCCGAGTTCAGCACGGAATTTTGGCGATTTTGATTATCGTTCATATCTTAAGAAACAGCGCATCCACTGGCAGATCCGGATGGAGGGGATGTCCTCCATCGTGATCAAGTCAAGACCCGGGCTGAGCGGTCAACTGTTGCTCGGTTCGATCGACCGCTTCCGGAATCATCTTACGGATCTTGTGTGGTCATTATATGATGAACGCTATGCGGGCTTTATGCAGGGGCTGTTAATCGGGGATCAGCAGAGGCTGCCGCAGGACCTGTATGATCAATTCTCCGATATCGGGATGACCCATGTGCTGGCGATCTCCGGACTGCACGTCGGCGTATTCACCGCGGGCTGCTTCTGGATGCTTAAGCTGCTCCGGCTGACCCGTGAGAAGATCTACGCCGTCAGCTTCGCCCTTGTCCCGATGTACGTGCTGGGCACAGGTGCATCTCCATCGGCGGTGCGCGCAGGCTTGATGGCGATGCTGGGCCTTGTTGCCCTGCGCCTCGGCCGCTGGAAGGATACGCTTCGTTTCTTGCTGATCGCAGCCGTTGGGATGTTAATGGTGAACCCTTATTTTCTCTACAATATCAGTTTCCAGCTGTCCTTCGTTGTCACCTTCGGTCTGATCTTGCTTGTACCGCGGATCGCTGGGATGATTCGCCTGCGCTCCGCTGCCATCTCCGGTTCTCTTGCCGTGACGGCCGCTGCCCAGATCTTCTCCTTCCCCATCGTGATCTATTATTTTCATCTCCTCCATCTCCTCTCCCCGGCGGCGAACCTGCTGCTGGTGCCGCTGGTAAGCGTGCTGATCCTGCCCCTCGGCATGCTTTCACTGCTGCTTGGAGTGGTGCATACCGCTCTCGGTGCATGGCCGGCAGCCATCGCTTCGCTGGCAGCGGAAGGGCTCTTTCGGGCCGTCGAATGGACCGCCGGCTGGCAAGGGCTGCTAACGATCTGGCCGAGAGTGCCCTTCTGGTGGATCGCGGCCTATTATCTTCTGATCCTCTTCCTGTTCATCGGTCTGCCCCGTCTCAAGGGCCTGATCAGCCGTCGTCTGTTGAAGATGCTGGTGCTGCTGACAGGTTCGCTGTTTATCTCCCTGCTTCTATATGCTCAAATCGGCGATCGCTGGAGGCAAGCGGGGATCGTCAGTGTCCTGGATGTGGGGCAGGGGGATGCCATCCTGATCCGCACCCCGCATGGGCGGCATCTATTAATCGACGGCGGCGGCACGTTCCGCTTCGGCGAGCAAGAAGCATGGCGAGCCCGCAGGGATCCCTATGAAGTAGGCAAGGATACGCTCGTGCCATTGCTCAGGCGGCGCGGCATCCAACGGCTCGATGCGGTGATCGCAACGCACTTGGATGCGGATCATATCGGCGGTCTGCATGCGGTTTTGGAGAACATCCCGACGGAACGAATCCTCTACAACGGCACGACCAAGGATTCCGCTTATGCAGATCGTCTGGTACACACAGCCAGAGAGAAGGGAATACCGCTGATCCGTGTATCCGCAGGAAGGACGTGGCAAGCGGATAAGGACACAAGACTCCAATTTCTCCATCCCATCGTGGATCAGGAGGGAAACGGTGAAGCAGTTCCAGAAGTAAGCGATCAGAATGGGGCTTCCGTCGTGTTCTTGCTGCAGATGCAGGATGCCTCCTTTCTCTTAACAGGGGATATCGGTTCGGCGGAGGAGCGCAAGGTGATCGACTATATTCAAGAAGCGGGAGCCAGGAATGTTCTCCTTCCGGACAAGCGGTTCATCGACGTGCTGAAAGTCGCACATCACGGCAGCCGCTACAGCACTTCCGATGATTGGCTCGGCTACTGGCAGCCGGCGGTTGCTGCGATCTCCGTGGGGCGCAACTCCTACGGACATCCATCGGAGGATGTATTGGGCCGGCTGATGGAGCATGGCGTGAAGATGTACCGCACTGATGAGCACGGAGAGATCCAATTCATGTCATCCGGCGGGAAGCTGTATCTACGAACCAAATACTGGGGAACAGAGGGCGAGCATCCATAGGATGAGCACCCATAGAGGATGACTGCAAGATCATGAATACAAAAAACTTTGAGAAGCATCCGAATCAATCCTTAACAACCTATGAATATATGACTCTCATAGCAGTGATCTTACCGAAACAGCCGCCGCCGCAGCACGAGTGAATTCTTGGCTGTATACGCCTAAGCAAATATTTGTTATTCTTATTACATGAAAATATCGCGAGCCGCGTGCAACTTATCAAGGGAAAGTACCGTCTATTAGGGTGCTAGGAAGGAGGATCCTGGTGGTAGAGCAAGAACTGATCAGGTCTGCTCAATCGGGTGATCGCGACGCTCTTATCCAGCTGCTTCGGGAGATCGAGTCGCATGTCTACCGGACAGCATACTATATACTAGGCAATGAGCAGGATGCCATGGATGCTGCTCAAGAAGCACTAATTCGCATATACACCAAGATTGATTCGTTCGAGGAGAAAGCGCGTTTTAAGACATGGGTTCAGAGGATTGTGACGAATATCTGTATCGACAAATTCCGCAGAAACAAACCAACGGTATCCATCGATGAACACAACCTCACCTTCACCTCCGATCACAGCGTGGAGGATGAGGTGGTTGCAGCTTATGTATCGCAAGACGTTCGCGATGCGATCAACAAGCTTTCTGATCATTATCGAGCGGTTGTGGTTTTGCGTTATCTGCAGGATTTTTCCTATAACGAGATATCAGAATCGTTAGGCTTGCCTTTGAACACCGTCAAATCTTACTTATTCCGAGCAAGACAACAGCTGCAAGTGCTGTTGCAAGACTATTTGAAGGGTGGTGTTGGGGGATGAATTGTCACGAGGTGATGGAATATATGCAGCGACAGCTGGACAACGACTTGTCAGAAGCCGAGCAAACCTTGTTCGAGTTGCATCTGCGCAGCTGTGCAAGCTGCCGCACTGCGATGGAACGATTACAGCGACTGGCTGACGAGCTGTCGCATCTGCCCGAGGTTCATCCGCCCGTAAGCCTGGTCGATGCGATCCTGCCCAAGCTTGCCGAGATCGATCGAGAGCGGGAGGCTGCGTCGGTCGTACCGCTGCCGCATGGAGCAGAAGAACGCGGACAAGATCGTAAGATGAGTAATGTCAGAAGGTCAAGGCGTAAGACATATGGAGTGATTGGCGGTGTGGCTGCGGCAAGCCTGCTGCTCGGCATCGTGATATCTAACTTCAACGGTGCATCCCAGCAGCTTGCTGATAACAGCCTCACCACTGATGTGATGAGTTATAACCGCGAGACGGCATCGGATATGGCAACATTGATGCAAGATACCGCTTATGACGACGGAGAACCGAGATTAAGGGCAGTTGAGGAGAAGCATGCTTCAACGACAGGGGAAGTCGAACCCTCGGTGTCGGGGGCGGCGCCGGATGCCGGCGGGGAAGCAGGTCCGAGACAGCCTGCAGGGGGCGATGGACTCGATATTCAACCGGCCTTGAATGCCGAGCTGCGAGGCGCCTCGGAAGAACCCGCATCACCGCCCGAGCCTCATGACGAGATGGGCTTCGGCTTTGAGATCATCGATGTGATCGACCAACATGGAAGCGTGGCCGGCGGTTTGGCTTCGCCGGACGGTTCTTATTCGGCCTATATCGAGAACGGCACCGTTGTTGTGCTCGATGCGGACCAAGAGCGCATCTATGTCTCACAATCCTATGCGGATGGGGAGATCATCGATCTGGAGTGGGCCGGCAATGAGCGCCTCACCTTTAAGATCCAAAGCGGTCAGACCGTAGAGACTTACTATATCGATGTGGCCAGCCGTGAGGAAGGGAAGGCATCATGATTGCGGCAGCTGATGCCAACCAACGATTGCAGGAAGCGGCCGCCGGCCGCGTACAACCGATCTATGTCTGTTACGGGACAGAGACCTACCGTTTGGAGCGTTTCGTCGAAGCGCTGATCGATGCCTTGCTGCCGTCGGAATCCAGGGAGTTCTCATTCAGTAAGTACGACTTGTCTCAGACGCCCCTGGCAGAAGTGCTCGATGATGCGGAGACCGGCTCCTTCTTCAGCGAGCGCAAGGTGATTCTTGCGGAAGAAGCTTTATTCTTAACCGGTGCCAAACCCGTCAGCAAGGTGGATCATGATACCGATCGGTTCGCGAAGTATCTGGATGCACCGTCGGATCAGTCCGTCATTATCTTCACGGTGCATCATGAGAAATTAGATGAACGCAAGAAAATTGTCAGAATGTTGAAAAATATGGGTTCCCTTGTTCGCTTCGCCGAGTTATCGGAAGTTGAGCTGGCAAATTGGGTCGAGCAGCAAGCAGCCAGCGGCGGATGCCGATTCTCGCCGCAAGCGGTAGAGCGCTTACTCGCTGCCGCGGGCACCGATATGCAGGTGCTGAGTAACGAGATCGAGAAACTGGTGCTCTACGCCGGCCGCGGCGGTGTTATCACTGCGGAGCTGATCGACGAGCTGGTCGTGAGGAATTCGGAACAGACGGTCTTCATGCTGGTCGATGAAGCGGTGAAGCGCAGGCCGGAACAAGCGCTGTCGATGCTGCATGAGCTGCTCAAGCAGCGGGAGGAACCGATCAAGATTCTGGCGCTCATCGCCAGACAGTTTCGCATCATGATCCAGGTCAAACAGCTGGCTGAGCAGGGGATGTCCTATTCCCAGATCGGCGGGATCATCGGCCTTCCCCCATACCCTGTGAAACTCGCCCATGGCATGAGCAGATCCTATAATATGAAGCAATTGATGACTTGTTTGCACAAGCTGGCCGATCTGGACTATCGCATGAAGCAAGGTCTGGTCGACAAGACGCTGGGCCTTGAGCTGTTCATCTTAGAATTGGCGGCGTCGTAAGACGCCGTACAATCGCCGTATAATCATAAAGGCTGCATGCTTAAAGTATCATTTACCTTAAGCATGCAGCCTTTTGATCTTGTGAACAGGCGAATTAAGCTTGCGCGGCCAGCGCGTTGACTTTCTTCGCAAGTCTCGATTTCTTGTTCGCTGCTGCGTTTTTATGAATCAAGCCCTTGGATGCGGCTTTGTCTAATTTCTTAGTAGCGATGATCAGAGCGGCTTGAGCCTTCTCCAGTTCATTGTTAGCAACAGCCGTCTCAACAGCTTTAATAGCAGTACGAAGTGCAGACTTCTGCGAAGCGTTGTGCGCACGGCGCTTCTCATTTTGTCTTGCGCGTTTGATTGCGGATTTGATGTTTGGCATGCTGATTCACCTCCAACCTTGCATCAACGATATCGTCTCTTCTCACAACTTTAAGTATTCTAACACGCTCATATTCAAAAAGCAACAGTTTCTAGCACCACGCAACATCCAGCGGAGCTTGTGATGCCGCAGCAATCCTAGTATAATCCTGATTTCATTGTCGCACAATAGAGGGTATCCATATCGCTATCGCTGTCGAAGGAGGAGACCCATGTTACGCCCAAGAAACCATACACCGTTCAAAAAGCCGTTGAAGGAGTTGACGGAAGCGGATCTGGACAGGGAGTTGAACCGGCAGTCCGCACATCTTGATCTGGCTCTTGAAGCTAAGGAAGCAGCAAGTGAAGTGCAAGGCCGGGTTGACGAACTGCCTGGTGTACATACGGAGATCCTGGAAGAGCAAGGGATTAAGATCACGCGGATCGAGGTGCAGAATGAAGAAGGAGCGAGGCTGATCGGCAAAGTTCCGGGGCATTACATCACATTGGAAGTGCCTGGCTTAAGACACAAGGACTCGAAGCTGCAGGACCGCGTAGCGACGAAATTCGCACAGGAGTTCGAGCGGTTCCTCAAACATCTCAATATCTCGCCGGATGCGAAGGTGCTTTTGATCGGTCTGGGCAATTGGAACGTGACGCCCGATGCGCTCGGGCCCTTGGTCGTTGAGAATATCATGGTCACGCGCCATTACTTCGAGCTGATGCCTGACCAGGTGCATCCAGGTTATCGGCAAGTCAGCGCGTTGGCGCCGGGGGTGCTGGGAACGACGGGAATCGAGACGAGCGATATCGTCTATGCCCTTGTCGAGAAGGTTCAGCCGGATCTTGTGATCGCCATCGATTCTTTGGCATCCAAGGCATTGGAACGCGTGAATACGACGATCCAGATCGCGAATACGGGCATCCATCCCGGTTCGGGGATCGGCAACAAGCGCAAAGGTCTGACGAAGCAGGAACTGGGTGTAGATGTGATCGCCATCGGCGTGCCCACTGTGGTGTATGCCTCTACGATCGTGACGAACACCATGGAGATGCTCATCCGCCATTTCAAGAAGCGGACGAATCACACGCAGCAGATCTTCGGACTCATGGATCAGCTGAGCGAGACAGAGCGATTGGAACTCATCAAGGAGGTGCTGAATCCGATCGGCCACGACCTCTTGGTCACGCCGAAGGAAATCGACGAGTTTATCGAAGATATCGCGAACATCATCGCCAGCGGCTTGAACGCTGCGCTCCATGAAGCGGTGGATACGTCGAATGTAGCGGCCTATACCCACTAGCAGGATCAGTGTTTGCGGCACGGAGGACGCTGAGTCTCATCTATCGCCGCAGGAATCGAGCCCGACAATAACTGCGCTAGCCGCATTTATTTTATTTAGGAATATTTCGAGCGATCGGTTCTATACTTCTTCCTCCTTTCATAGATTAGTTACTAGATTACGAGTCTATGAGAGGTTAGGAGGAGGCGCAGGAGATGTTGCCAAGATCGAGTTCCAGTAGGAGAAAATCGAGGTTTCATAGGTTCCAAGGCAATAGATATATGGATTATGGCAAGTTCTTCGCCATGCTCGCTGCAGGAACTTTCCTATTGGTGGTATTCTGCGGTTTGGCTGTAAGGCTGCAGGTGCTTCTTCAGCCTTCCCCGCTTCCATCGATGAAGGGAATAGCCGGCACGCTTCCCGACGAGGTCTTCATCGACCTCCTGGGTATGGAGATGGCGAATCTGCAAGGGGATGAAGATCGCGTGCGGCCGACTTCCCGCGATCTGGGGCCGATCATCTTCCAGATGTTGACCGGTGTGAATCTGCAGGATCCGCGTACAGTGCTGGCTGGTGAGATCAGCGGGTTAGGCATGGACAAGGCGGTGCTCTTCCGCCGAGGCAAAGCGACGGATGCCGCTGTCTATCCGGTGGATCACGTCCCTCCTCCGGAAGTACTGAAGCCGGTTCCCGGCTGGGAACCCCTTCGGGAGGATGCGACTTCTGATGCAGACGGAAGCCCGGAAGCGGCAGCGGATGGGGAGGCGCAGAGCCCGCTGGACCTGCCCGCCGCAGAAGCGGATGCCCGCAAACGGATAAAGGTGTTTATCTATCACTCTCACAATCGGGAATCCTGGGTTCCCGAACTAGAGGGTGTTACGAAGCTGAATGATGCTTATGACGCCAATATCAATATCACGCTGCTGGGCAAGCGGCTGGCCGAGCGGTTGAAGGAGGAGGGGATTGGCACGAAGGTATCGGATAAGGATTATCCGTCGGAGGTGAAGGATTTTAACTATAATAAGTCCTACAGCTATTCTCTTAAGACCGTCCAAGAGGCGGCAGCTACCTATCCTGAGCTGACCTATTATTTCGATATCCACCGGGATTCGCAGCGGCGGGATCTGACGACGGCCGAGATCGACGGCATCGCTTATGCACAGGTCTACTTCGTCATCGGCCATAAGAACCCGAATTGGAAGCAGAACGAGGCTTTCGCGAGACAGATCCACGATCGTCTGGAGGAGAAGTACCCGGGGTTATCCCGCGGCATCTATGGGAAGACTGCGCAGACAGGCAACGGTGAGTACAATCAGCATATCTCGCCTAATGCGATCTTGATCGAGGTCGGCGGACCTGAGAATACACTGGAAGAATCCTATCGCACCATCGACGTATTGGCTGAAGTGATCTCCGATGTGATCTGGGATGCTGAGAAGGTGGATGCGCCGATGCCGGCGGGAGATGTCGTCCGAGCATCCGCTGATCAGGTCCATAAGTACGAGGGGTAAGGGAAGTGACTTGGGATGAGAACCATGGCAAGATTTTTGACAAGATTAGGGATCCTCGCTCTGCTCGTCTGCTGCGGCATCTTCTATGGCGTGGATCTGGCTACCAACGGCATCGAGGACATCTACGGCAAACCGGGAATGCCGGCGGAAGACGGGGTGCCTGCGTCCAGTTATGAAGGAACTGCAGTCCAGGCAGACCCCGTCTGGTCAGCTGATCAAGAGGAGCGCGATCCATGGCAGGCACTTGAACAACCTGTGCAGGATACCGCCCTGGTGAATGTGATCGCCGATGCGACGGGGACCGTTCTGCAGCGCACAGCACGGGGCGGGATCGAGCTGATCGTTTCCCTGTTCGACGGGATTCTGCATTAGACTCAGACAGCGCGGTCTCACGGGCTGCATCTTTCAAACCCGCCACAGAACTGTTATAATTGATAACAAATCTGTGGGAGGTCAAGCATGACAGACATTCGCAAAAGACAAAGCAAAATCAGAAACTTCTCCATCATCGCACATATCGACCACGGGAAATCCACCCTTGCCGATCGAATCCTGGAATACACCGGTGCGTTGACCTCGCGTGAGATGCAGCAGCAGGTACTCGATCAGATGGACCTGGAACGTGAACGCGGCATCACGATCAAGCTGACAGCGGTTCGTTTGACATACAAGGCCGATGACGGCGAAGAATATATCCTGAACCTAATCGACACTCCCGGACACGTCGACTTCACCTATGAGGTTTCGCGCAGCCTCGCGGCGTGTGAAGGAGCGCTGCTTGTCGTGGATGCGGCGCAGGGCATCGAAGCGCAGACGCTGGCGAACGTGTATCTCGCTCTGGACAACGATCTCGAGATCTTGCCGGTCATCAACAAGATCGATCTGCCAAGTGCAGAACCGGATCGGGTGAAGCAGGAGATCGAAGAGATCATCGGACTCGATGCCAGCGATGCGGTGCTCGCATCGGCCAAGACCGGGATCGGGATCAAGGAGATCCTGGAGCAGATCGTGCATAAGATCCCGGCGCCTTCCGGTGATCCAGATAAGCCGCTGAAGGCATTGATCTTCGATTCCCACTATGATTCGTACAAGGGCGTGGTGATCTATGTCCGCGTCGAAGACGGCGAGATCCGTCCGGGAACGGAGATCAAGATGATGGCTTCCGGCAAGAGTTATGAGGTCATCGAGGTCGGCGTGTTCAAGCCGAACATGACGCCCGTTGATGCGCTGAATGTGGGCGATGTCGGCTACGTAGTAGCAGGCATTAAGAACGTCAAGGACACGCGCGTCGGGGATACGGTCACCGATGCGAAGAATCCGACGCCTGAGCCCTTCCCAGGGTATCGCAAGATCAATCCGATGGTGTTCTGCGGTCTCTATCCGATTGATTCTTCGGATTATGAGGACCTGCGGGAAGCCCTGGAGAAGCTGTCGCTGAATGACGCTTCGCTCAGCTACGAACCGGAGACATCCTCGGCTCTCGGATTCGGTTTCCGCTGCGGCTTCTTGGGACTCCTGCACATGGAGATCATTCAGGAACGGATCGAGCGGGAGTTCAACATCCCGATCCTGACGACGGCGCCGAGCGTCGTCTTCCGCGTAACTCTGACCAACGGTGAAGTTCTTCATATCGAGAACCCCTCCCATTATCCGGAGCAGGGCAAGATTGACTACGTCGAAGAGCCCTATGTCAGTGCCTCGATCATCGTGCCTAACGATTATGTAGGTGCGGTTATGGAGCTGTGTCAGAGCAAGCGCGGGGAATTCATCAATATGGAATATATCGATACGACCCGTGTCACGCTGACTTATGATATTCCTCTGTCGGAGATCGTCTATGATTTCTTCGACCAGCTGAAATCCAGCACGCGGGGCTATGCATCCTTCGATTATGAGTTCAAAGGATATAAACGGTCGAACCTTGTGAAGATGGATATCCTCTTGAACGGAGAACAGGTGGATGCTCTGTCCTTCATCGTTCATAGGGACAAGGCGTATCATCGAGGCAAGGCGATCTGTGAGAAATTGAAGGAACTGATTCCGCGGCAGATGTTCGAGGTTCCGATCCAGGCGGCCATCGGGAATAAGATCATCTCCCGCGAGACGGTCAAAGCGATGCGCAAGAACGTGCTGTCCAAGTGTTACGGCGGGGACATCAGCCGGAAGCGCAAGTTGTTGGAGAAGCAGAAGGAAGGTAAGAAGCGCATGAAGCAGGTCGGCAGCGTAGAAGTTCCACAGGAAGCATTTATGGCTGTCCTCCGGCTTGACGACTGACCATCTGATGCAAGATGAGGTTATGGCGCGTATCCAGGGGAAAGTGCACCTGCCGCTGGTTGTAAGAAGCGGAGGACAAGCTTTCCCCTGATTTGTTACGAAGATCATTCCAGAGAGGCAGGGACTGCGATGTCCAAGATTCATACAGCCAGTCCGAAGGCTGTCTACATTCATATCCCGTTCTGTACGAACAAATGCCATTACTGCGATTTTAATTCCGTGGTGCTGAAGGACCAGCCTGTGATGGATTATCTGCGGGCTTTAGAACAAGAGATGGAGAGGACGACGGCGCTGACGCCGCCGGAGATGATAGAGACCATCTTCGTAGGGGGCGGTACGCCGACGGTGTTGACGCCGGAGCAGATGAGCGTATTCCTGTCTTCGGTGCAGAAGTTCTTCCCCCGGCAATCGCCGCAGATCGAATACTCGATGGAAGCGAATCCGGGAACCGTCGATGGGGAGAAGCTGGCGGTGATGCTGGAAGGCGGCGTGAACCGGATCAGCTTCGGCGTCCAGTCCTTCGACAATCAGCTGCTCTATGCGATCGGCCGGATCCATGATACGGATGATGTATACCGCAGCATCGAAGCAGCCAGGAAGACGGGGTTTACGAACCTCTCGATCGACCTGATGTTCGGTCTGCCGAATCAGACCTTGGAGCAGTTGGATCGCAGTGTGACGCTGGCGCTGGAACTCGATCTGCCCCATTATTCGATCTACAGCTTAAAAGTAGAAGAGAACACTTTGTTCTACAAGCTGTATCAGCGCGATGAGCTGCCGCTTCCTGATGAGGATACCGAATATGAGATGTATCTCTTGATCATGGACCGTTTCCGTGAAGCGGGATATGTGCAATATGAGATCAGCAACTTTGCCAAACCGGGCTTCGAAAGCCGGCATAATATCACCTATTGGCGCAATGATCCATATTATGGAATCGGTGCTGGTGCCCACGGTTATGTTCATAGGAAGCGCCATGTGAATATCAAAGGGGTGCAGCCCTATATCCGGGCTTGCGCTGAAGGATTGCCGCGGATGGAACAGTATGAAGTGAGCGAGCAGGAAGCGATGGAGGACTTCATGATGGTTGGCCTGCGCATGTTGGACGGAGTTCGCTCAGAAGACTTTCGCAGCCAATTCAGCTGTGACATCGAGGAGGTATTCGGCCCGGTCATCGATCGCTTATGCCGTTTAGGGCTGCTCGAACGTACAGAGGAAGGTTATCGGCTCACCAGGCAGGGACTGCTCTACGGCAACGATGTCTTCGGTGCGTTTATCGGTTCCGCACAACCCGCCGTGTTGCAAGGAAATTTCACCAAATAACAATTGCATGTTTATACCCGATCATGTATATTTATCCCTATACCTGCATAGCAGATGAAGTCTGTTAAGTCTTAAGCGCTGTTGAACCGACCCCAGGGAGCAGCGCGGGACTTCGAGGGATAGGTGATAGGAAGATGGCGGTTGTGCGCAAAGCAAGAATTGATGATGTAGAGCAAATCTATAAATTGATCGATCACTACGCGCAGCAAGGGATCATGCTGCCGCGCTCGCGGGAACTGTTGAGCCGCATCATTGATACCTTCGTCGTGGCAGAGGAAGACGGCGTGATCGTCGGCGTCGGATCGCTTTGCAAGTTAGGCGATGATCTCGTTGAGATTCGTTCGCTGGGCATCGCAGAAGGATATAAGGGAAGAGGCATTGGCACGAAGTTGGTTGAGACCCTGCTTGAAGAAGCGCGCCGGCTTAAGATTCGCCAGGTGATGGCCCTAACCTATGAGGTTCCTTTTTTCGAGAGCAATGGATTTCGCGTAGTAGACAAAGGGATCTTCCCGGAAAAGGTATGGACGGATTGCATCTACTGCAAGAAAAGGCATGCCTGCGACGAGATCGCGGTGCTCCGGCGGCTGGATTGACATGACTTGACAATGGTAAGCGCGGTTTGGTATTTTACTAATAGGTTTTTAGCACTCTTAAGAGTCGAGTGCTAACGGAAGGAGGCTGACAACGCATGCTGTCAGAACGACAACGTCTGATCTTGAATGCGATCGTTGATGATTATATTCGTTCAGCAGAGCCCGTCGGTTCCCGCAGCATCTCCAAAAGAGGGGATGTAGGCTACAGCCCGGCGACGATTCGCAACGAGATGTCCGACTTGGAAGAGCTCGGGTATCTGGAACAGCCTCATACATCTGCAGGTCGTATCCCTTCGCACAAAGGGTATCGATACTATGTCGATCATCTCATCCATCTGAAGGAGCTTCCGAAGCATGAGATCGATCGTCTGAAGAGATTCTTCGCTGAGCGCATGCAGCAGCAAGAAGCGGTGATCCGGCAAGTGGCGATGATTCTGGCCGAGATGACGAACTATACTTCGCTCGTGCTGGAGCCGGAGTTGTATCATACATCTCTGAAACATATGCAGATCGTACCGCTTAATGAGAGACAGGCCGTGATGATTATCGTGACGAATACGGGGCATGTGGAGGATAAGCTGATCTCTTTGCCGCAGGATGTCCCTGTTTCGGAAATCGAGAAATTGGTGAATATATTAAATGCGAAACTTTCGGGTGTCTCCATGATGCAGCTCACTTCCAAGCTGTACAATGAGCTCAGCAGCGAGATCGCGAAGCATGTGAGCAAGTACCAGGAGCTCATTCGCGTCCTCGATGATGCATTGGCTATCGAAGAAGAGGGCCGGGTGTATCTAAGCGGCACGACGAATATTATGAATCAACCGGAATTCCGTGATGTCGAGAAGGTCAAGTCCTTGTTCGCCCTGTTGGAGGAACAGGACACGCTGGCCAAGATGCTGACACCGTCGGAGTCCGGTATTCATGTTCGGATCGGCTCTGAGAACAATCTGGATGCCATCCACAATTGCAGCTTGATCACAGCGACATACTCCATCGATGGGCAGACGCTGGGTACGATAGGCATTCTTGGTCCGACACGCATGGAGTACAGCAAAGTCATCAGTTTGATGAAGTATTTCTCTGAAGAATTATCCAATCTGTTATCCAACATTCGATATCAAGGATAAGCGTTACTAATCAGGGGGTGAGAGTGGACGATGGATGCTAACAATGAATCAGTGAAACAGGAAGAGACTGTCCAAGAGACGAAGCAGGATGCTCCAGTCCAGGAACAGACAAGCGAGACAGATGTTCATGCAGCAGCTCAAGGGGCAGATGTACAAGACGAGAGCACGCCGGAAGCTGATCCAGCTGGGGGAAGCGAAGCGCAAGCTGCGGCAGATGCTGAAACAGCGGATGCGGCAGCGGAAGCAAGCAGTACTCCAGATGCTGCGCAAGCTGAGATTGAAGTATTGCAGCGCCAGCTGGAGGAGCATAAGCAGCGTTTGCTCCGCGTACAAGCGGATTACGATAATTTCCGGCGCAGGACCCGTCAGGAGAAGGAAGACCTGTATAAGTATGCTGTCTCCGATGTGATCGAGACCTTGCTGCCGGTATTGGATAACTTTGACCGAGCGCTGGCTTCTGCTCATAACGGCAATGACTACGATGCGCTCGTTAAAGGGATAGATATGATCTTCCGTCAATTCAAGCAAGTCTTGGAACAAGCGGGCTTAACGGCGATGAATGCCGTAGGCCAGCCGTTTAATCCGGAATATCATGAAGCGGTTATGACAGAAGAATCAGAGGACCATGAAGAGGGGATCGTCTTAGAAGAATTGCAGAAGGGCTACATGTTCAAGGATAAAGTTCTGCGCCCCGCCATGGTTAAAGTCAGCGGTTAAGTAAGGATAGGAGGACTTTGAAGATGAGCAAAGTTATCGGAATAGACTTGGGTACTACCAACTCTTGTGTAGCCGTCATGGAGGGCGGTGAAGCTGTCGTCATCCCGAACGCGGAAGGCAACCGAACGACGCCATCAGTTGTTGGTTTCAAGAAGGACGGCGAACGCCTCATCGGCGAGACGGCGAAGCGCCAAGCGATCACCAACCCGAATCGCACGATCATGTCGATCAAACGCCATATGGGAACAGATTACAAAGTTGAGATTGACGGCACGAATTATACGCCGCAGCAAATCTCTGCGATGATCCTGCAGAAACTTAAGGCCGATGCAGAGGCGTATCTCGGGCAGGAAGTGAAGCAAGCGGTCATCACCGTACCTGCGTACTTCAATGATTCCCAGCGCCAAGCGACTAAGGACGCAGGTAAGATCGCCGGCCTGGAGGTGCTTCGCATCGTCAACGAACCGACGGCGGCGGCGCTTGCTTATGGACTGGATAAGGATGATGATCAGACGATCCTGGTCTTCGACTTAGGGGGCGGTACCTTCGACGTATCGATCCTCGAACTGGGCGATGGGATCTTCGAAGTTAAGGCAACGAGCGGCGACAATAACCTCGGCGGCGATGACTTCGACCAGAAGATCATCGATTATCTGGTTGATGAGTTCAAGAAGGAACACGGCGTTGATCTGTCCAAGGACAATGCTGCCTTACAACGTCTGAAGGATGCGGCAGAGAAGGCGAAGAAGGAGTTGTCCAGCGTCCTGACGACAACGATCTCCCTGCCGTTCATCACCGTGGTAGACGGTGTTCCGCAGCACTTAGAGGTCAACCTGACTCGTGCTAAGTTCGAAGAGCTCACCGCTGACCTTGTAGAGCGCACGATGGGACCGACGCGTCAGGCATTGTCCGATGCAGGATTAAGCCCGTCGGATATCGATAAGGTCGTCCTGGTAGGCGGATCGACGCGGATCCCGGCTGTCCAAGAGGCGGTTAAGCGGCTTACCGGCAAGGAACCGCACAAGGGAGTGAACCCGGACGAAGTCGTAGCGCTTGGCGCGGCGATTCAAGCAGGGGTACTTACCGGTGATGTCCAAGACGTCGTTCTGCTCGACGTAACTCCGCTGTCTCTTGGAATCGAGACGGCCGGCGGCGTGTTCACGAAGATGATCGAGCGCAATACGACGATCCCGACGAGCAAGTCGCAGATCTTCACGACTTATGCAGACAACCAGACCAGCGTCGAGATCCATGTGCTGCAAGGCGAACGGGCGATGGCTGCCGATAACAAGACGCTGGGACGTTTCGTCCTCAGCGATATCCCGCCTGCACCCCGCGGCATCCCGCAGATCGAGGTTACCTTCGATATCGACGCCAACGGGATTGTCAACGTCTCGGCCGTCGATAAGGGTACGGGCAAGAGCCAGAAGATCACGATCACGGCTTCGAGCGGTCTCAGCGATGAAGAGATCGAGCGTATGATGAAGGAAGCGGAGGCTTACGCGGAAGAAGACCGCAAACGCAAAGAACTTGCCGAAGCGAAGAACGAAGCGGATCAGCTCGTATATACTGTAGAGAAAACCCTCAAAGACCTCGGCGACAAAGTCGATCAATCGGAAATCGACAAGGCGAATGAGGCGAAGGAAGCGGTTAAGAAAGCTCTCGAAACCAATGATATCGAACAGATCAAGCAGGCGAAGGATCGCTTGAGCGAAGTGGTTCAACAATTGTCCGTGAAGTTGTATCAGCAGGCTTCCGACCAGGCGCAGCAAGAGCCGCAGGCAGGTGCTGAGAGCGGCAAGAAGGATAATGTCGTAGATGCTGATTATGAAGTTGTGGATGATGATAAGAAAGAATAATCTTATCACCATGAACTGCAATCAAAGTCAAAGCGGGCTGTGAGAGCTGCTTTGACTTTGATTGCGTAGGAACCTAATAAGCGATGCATGCTGGTTGTGCATCGATGGGAGTGGAACGAGTGAGCAAGCGTGATTATTATGAAGTGCTTGGCGTAGATAGGAACGCCACCCCCGAAGAGATCAAGAAGGCTTACCGCAGACTGGCTCGCAAGTACCATCCGGACGTGAACAAAGAGCCGGATGCGGAGGAGAAGTTCAAAGAAGTGAAGGAAGCCTATGAGGTCTTAAGCGACGACAACAAACGCGCCCACTACGACCGTTTCGGTCACGTCGACCCGAACCAAGGTTTCGGCGGCGGCGCCGGCGGATTCGAGGATTTCGGCGGTTTCGGCGATATATTCGATATGTTCTTCGGCGGCGGTGCGCGGAGGAATCCGAACGCGCCGCAGCGCGGAGCTGATCTGCAGTACACGATGACGATCGAGTTCAAGGAAGCGGTGTTCGGCAAGGAGACCGACATTGAGATTCCGCGAACGGAAGATTGCGATACTTGCCGAGGCAGCGGTGCGAAACCGGGCACGCATCCGGAGACTTGTTCTACCTGCCGCGGTACAGGCCAGCAGGAACTCATCCAGAACACGGCATTTGGCCGCATCGTCAATCGCAGAACTTGTCCGACCTGCGGCGGGGCGGGCAGGATCATCCGCGAGAAGTGCGGTTCGTGCCATGGTACGGGCAAAGTGAAGAAACGCCGCAAGATTCATATCAAGATTCCTGCAGGCGTTGATGATGGTTCCCAGCTCCGTGTATCGGGAGAAGGGGAGCGAGGCATCCGCGGCGGTCCTCCGGGGGACCTCTACGTCGTCTTACGCGTGAAGGATCATGAATTCTTCGAGCGCGACGGCGACGATATCTACTGCGAAGTACCGATCACCTTCGCTCAGGCTGCCCTTGGCGATGAGATTGAAGTGCCGACGTTAACGGGCAAAGTCAAGCTCAAGATTCCGCCCGGAACGCAGACGCATACGTATTTCCGCTTGAAGGGCCACGGCGTGCCCCGCCTGAGAGGCATCGGTCAAGGTGACCAGCATGTGAAGGTGGTCGTGGTTACGCCGACGAATCTGAACGAGGAGCAGAAGGAATTGCTCCGGGAGTTCGCCAAACTAAGCGGCGACGATACCCATGGGCACCAAGAGACGTTGTTTGAACGGATGAAAAAAGCTTTTCTGGGTTAATCATGCAAGATGCAAAATAAGGTACAGAATTGCGAGGTGGATCCCACCCCCCGTAATTCTGTACCTTTTTGCGCATGAAATATAGGTTATGTATTGGTGATCTGCAGACCTAACTCCTCCAAGGCCTGCTGCAGCGTTCCCTTCGTCTCGATGCGATCGTTCAGGGAGATGCCCAAGTTCACCATCGTGTTAGCGATCTCTGCGCGGATCCCGGTGATGATCGCCGTACATCCCATATAGCTGACCCCATGCAAGATCTTGAAGAGATGCTGCACGACCATCGTATCCAGGTAGACGACGCCGGACATATCGATGATCAGGGAGCGAATCTTGTGAGTCTCGATCTGGTGAAGCATCTTCTCCTGGATGGCCTTGGCGCGGTGGGTATCAATGGTGCCCAGCAGCGGCAGGATGAAAACGCTTGAAGTCAGCGGGATCAGGGGAACCGACAGATCATCGATCATCTCGCGATGGGTTTTGATCATCTCATCTTTGAAGGTGGTATAGCTGGTAAAGAAGTGGCGCAGGAAGATATCCAGAGTGATATTGATCCGATACTCCATTTTGAAGAAGTCGTCCATCTTGTAATCGCTTCCGCTTAAGCGCGTAAAATTATAGATGAAGTGCCACAATATGCGGCGGAACGCTTGGAACCATTCCAGCTTCACCTCGATGTTCAGCGTGGAATGCTGCGCCCAGAACTTTCCTTCCAGCTGGGCAAAATTAATCACTTCAGGTTCGCGGTTATCGATGACCAGAGCAGCGAGATGATGGGCATTCGCCAGCAGATCGATACCGCCGACGGTTTTGATCTCGTCCAGGATCTCTTGCAGATTGACGACTTCCTGAAGCAGGTATCGCTCAAATTCCTGTTTATTCAGATCGAAGAACCCTTGGAGATCGATATCGGATTCGTAGTGCAGATCCATTCGTTCCACTCCTTTGTCCATGGGCATCTCCATGGGGAAAATAAACTTAAACGTCGTCCCTTTGCCTTCTTCGCTTTCGATCTCGATTCTGCCGTTGTGCTGATAGATCGTTGAGAAGACGTATGCTAGACCCATGCCCGTCCCTTCGGACTTCGTCGTATAGAACGGTGTTCCCAGCAGATCAATTCTCTCCTTAGGAATGCCTACTCCCGTATCCGAGATCGTGACATAGACCAGCTCGTCCTGTATGTAATGATGAATCTTGATTGTTCCTTGGCCCTCGATAGCTTCAAAGGCGTTTTTGAGAATGTTAAAAAATGCTTTTTTGAGTTGATTCCTCTTGCCGGTGATGCTGACCTCTGCGTCTTCGAACTTCTTCTCAATCGTCACGCGGTAGATCTGATCCTGGAATAAGTTCAGCAGCGACTCCAGCTCGGCGCATAGATGGATCTTCACGGGTTGTTCTTCTTCGGAATCGGCTTTCGAGATGTTGAGCAGATTCTGCAGGGTGGTTATGGCGTTGTCCAGTTCTGCTTGCGCGATATCCAGATAGGTGTGCGGCGATTGCTTCTGCAGCAGCTGCAGGAAACCTTTAACGGCGGTAAGGGGATTGCGCACTTCATGGGCGATGCCGGCAGCGATCTGTCCGACGGAGGCCAGGCGGGATTGGTGGCTGTTATGTTCATGTGTATCTTTTGATGGCAACGACTCTCGTTCCTTTCGCAGAAGTATTGATGCTTGCCGCATCCATCAAGCGCATCGTCCCGCTGATGCCAAGGCCAAGCCCCGATGAGGAAGGCTTGCTCCCCTTTAATATTTCATCCAGATTCTCGATCCAAGGACCTTGATCCTTCACGATCAAGCAGATGCCCTGCGTGACTTTGTGACAGATCAATTGGCCCCTGCCGCCCCCATGGATCAACACATTGCGTGTGATCTCCATCAGGCTGACCAGCACGCTCTGCACGTCGATCTCTGTGAAGGGCAAGTCTCTCATGAGGTATTTGACCTTGCTGATCGCCGGGTAGTTGTCGTGCTCGCATGTGATCATTTTAGTCATCATAGCTATCACCATCATCCAATGGGTTAATAGGAGATTTAGTAGTATTATACATGAGAGGAAAAATGCTTGAAACCAATTTACATAAAAATGGCATTCCATTAAATAATCGCATCATCGCTTGCGTTCACAGGCTTCCTGTTTCTCCCTGCAAGAATACTACAAAAAGGACGCGGTATCGATTGGACCGCGTCCTTCATGTCCCTATATCAAAGCGGGTGAGGGGAATCGAACCCCCGCTTCAGGCTTGGGAAGCCGGCGTTCTACCACTGAACTACACCCGCAATGGAAGATCGTATAGGTGGTCGGGAAGACAGGATTCGAACCTGCGACCCCCACGTCCCGAACGTGGTGCTCTACCAAGCTGAGCCACTTCCCGACGAATGTCTTCTCCATAAGGGGAGAAGCGACATAATCAAATATAGCATATTTTTTAATAAAAATCATCTATTATTTTTGACGAAATCGTGAAAATCATACTTTGGTCCGGGTTGCTTACGAAATGAATGAAGCCCGGCGGCATGTGGAATGATAACATCGACCCAATGGCGTTTGTGAAGCGGCTGATCAGCCAAGAATGACATTTCATAGTGAGAAGATGGTGGTAGCCAGTGTTCAAATGGATCTCGAATATGGTGCACAAGGCAATCGATGAAGCTGTGGATAAAGGAGTCGAGAGGCTGATCCGAGACCAATACATTGAGAATGTCTTCGAACTGGTGACAGGTACGAAGAAAGTCGGTGCGATCAACCTGGTTGAAAACGTGATGCGGGCAAGCCAAGGCAAGCCTCCGGGGCGTCCGCTCGGTTCGCATCTTCACTTCTCGCCGTGGGAGAAGCTGTTGTTCAATCCGGTTCATCTGACGACCTTCCCGACGCCGGATACAGAAGCGATCAGTACTTCCGTCGTCATCGGCAGACGGGCTAAGAAGCCGCTCGAGATCTCAATTCCGATCATGATCGCAGCGATGTCTTACGGCGGGGCGCTGAGCAAACATGCAAAAATCGCTTTGGCGAGAGCAGCTTCCATGGTAGGTACAGCAACCAATACCGGTGAGGCGGGTCTGATGGAGGAGGAGCGCAAGGAAGCCAAGCTCTTGATCGGCCAATATAACCGCGGCGGCTGGTTGAATCAGCCCGAGCAGTACAAGCGTTTGGATGCGATAGAGATTCAATTGGGTCAAGGAGCGCAAGGTTCCTCGCCGCAGCGGGCGAAGGCTGAAAAGATCGGACCTGAGTATCGGGAGGTGTTCGGCTTGGAGGAAGGAGAGGATGCGGTGATCCATTCCCGGCTGCCGGGCGTGGATACGAAGGAGCAATTCATCGCATTGGTCAGACGCCTCCAGGACGAGACCGGCGTGCCGGTGGGACTCAAGATCGCAGCGACCCATCTGTTGGAGCAGGAACTCAGCATCGCGCTTGAAGCAGGAGTCGATTTTGTCACGGTGGATGGGGCCGAAGGCGGGACCCATGCGGCTGCTCCGATCCTCGAAGACGATCTAGGCCTGCCGACGATGTTCGCAGTCAGGCGAGCGGCTAGATTTCTCTCCAGCCAAGGGGCAAAGGACGTCAGCCTAATCGCAGCCGGCGGTTTGGTAACACCGGGGCATTTTCTGAAAGCGCTGGCGCTAGGCGCAGATGCCGTGTATACGGGAACAGCAGCTTTGGTTGCGATGATCGGCGATCAGATGACCGAAGCGATCCCCTTCGAACCGCCGGTTGACCTGGTGATCTATTCCTCAAAGATGACCGACGCTCTCGACATCGACCGCAGCGTAACGAATCTGACGAACTTTTTGAACGCATGTGTACATGAGATGGAACTCATCGCCTATTCCACGGGCAAAACCCATCTTTCGCAATTCACCGTGCAGGATCTATGCGCCCTTGATCCATTCTTAGCGCCCGCCCTCGATGTAGAGCTCGGGTTCATCTCCACTGCGGATCAAGCCAAGTATTACGCTGCCTTAGCCGCGGGAGCAGGAACAACACCGCGGCGGGAGCAAGGTTTGCTTGATGGAGTTAAGCCTCAGGCAGGGGAAACGCCTCAAGAACCAGCGGAACCGACTCTGCACTGAATTAAGTACAGTGCATCTCAGTTCTCGATTATCGATGCCTCTCTGACAGTTGATGGATTTGATGAAGGGCTGCAGGCGGCAGAGGGGAAAGGGAGGTGACTGACCATGCATAAGGCGAATCAGAAGCACAGACGACCGATGCCCATCGGTCGCCGTCATGATGTAGAGTATGCGGAAGAGTTGGCCGATGTGGAAGATCAACAGGCGCAAGCGACAGCCGAGGCAGCTGAGCGCAGGCAGATGGGCCGCACCTAGGGCTTGCACAGCAGTCGGACTAAGACGTATTCGGCGGAATGATCGTGCACAGCTCGCAGACATGGCGGCAAGGGCGTGCACTGCCCGCAAGACAGGAGGCTACGACATGAAGGAACGATCGATCCTGGCCTATTATCGCAGTGAAGAAGAGGCCCGGGGAGCTTTGCGTAAACTGCAGGCGCTGCGTGTGATCGATGCGAGCATCGACCGTTTCGGCGCTTATCCGGGTTCGGGTCACCAAGAGATTCTGAATCCCGTCACCGGCGAAATCGACGGACTTGGAGAACTGACGCTGTCAGGTGATTTCACCAACCGTTCAGCAGCCATCTTGGCCGCGGCTGAGCCCGATGCCAGCGGCATGGCAGATCGGGGAGATGCATTGACCGTGGGACGGGATGTGCTGCTGACGGCCGTGTTCCGAGAAGATGTCTGTGAACAAGCCATGACCATCATACGCGAGACGGGAGGGTTCGTATAATGGCTGAGATCGTGCTGAATGCCCGCTTTGACAGTCTGCAGGATGCTGAGGCAGCTGCGACGGAGATTCGCTCCTTGTTCGGCGTCGTCGTAGATATCCGCACGCTGTCGGAAAATCAAAGCTTTCGCGCCTCAGAGCCCATGAATTTCACCGTTTTCTACGGTTATCCGACCTTTAATACGAGTTCATCGACCCCCGCAGCAAGTGCTGTCCCGGCGGGCAATACCGGCACGGATTATGAGCATGAAGGCGGGAACTTCTCCCCTCGGTCCTATGTGATGGAAGCGCAATTGAAGGGGGAGGACTACAAGCGTGCGGCGGAGATTGCAGAGAAGTACGGCGCCGATCTCATCTGATAAACTTAGAAGCCTCGGATATCTTCTTAGGAGATGTCCGAGGCTTATGTTTGTCATATACCTATAAGGATACGGCAAACTGAGGCGGCGGCAAATAATTGGCAGGGGAAGGATCTTTGTAGTACAATGATGGACAGCAAACCAGGAGACAAAAAAGAAAAGAGGCAGAAATCATGAAATGGTTCGAGGTTACGATACATACAACGGAGGAAGCTGCAGAGGCGATCGCGGATTTCCTGCGCCGCCTGGGAGCCGGCGGGGTCAGCATCGAGGAATCCGGCACTTTGAATCGGCCGCGGGATACCTCCTTCGGGCAATGGTATGAGTTTCCTCTCAACGATCTGCCCGAAGGAGAAGCGGAGATGAAGGCTTACTTTCCTGAAGAAGGAACGAAGATCGAGAGCATCCTCGCAGAGGTTCGAAGCTTCATCGCTAAGCTTCCCGAGTTCGGATTAGATCCGGGCAAGGGTACGGTTTATCACAGCGAAGTGCGCGAGGAGGAATGGGCCAATTCATGGAAAGCCTACTACAAGCCCGTGCGCATCTCTGATCGTTTAACGGTAAAGCCGACTTGGGAAGCCTATGAACCCGGCGAAGGGGAGATCGTCATCGAGCTCGACCCGGGCATGGCCTTCGGAACGGGAACCCATCCGACGACTTCCCTCTGTCTTCGCACCTTAGAGCGTTATGTTGCACCAGGGGATGATGTGATCGATGTCGGCACCGGCTCCGGGATCCTCGCGATCGCAGCGGCCAAGCTGGGTGCCAGACACGTGTTAGCCCTTGATCTGGATCCGGTGGCGGTTTCCAGCACGAAGGAGAACGTCAGTTTGAACGCCCTCGAGCAAGTGACGGTGCTGGAGAGCGATCTGCTGCATGTCTTGGATACGGCGGAGCGTGAGGCATTAGGCGTGCATCTGCCCGTGCAATTGGTTGTATCCAATATCTTAGCGGAGATCATCGTGACCTTCGTGGATGATGTTCACCGTGTCCTGTGTGACGGCGGGCTGTTCATCGCTTCCGGCGTGATTACCGCCAAGGAACAGCTGGTGCAAGACAAGCTGCAGGAAGCAGGCTTTATCATCGTGGACCGACAGCAGGATGAGGACTGGGTGGCCATCGTCGCTCGCAAAGGCTGATCAGCTCGTCAGAAGCAGCAGAAGGTCCGCAGCAGGGAGTTCCGCTGAGCTCCTCATGCTGGTTCTCTGTACACTGAGCTCATGTTCATATCCTGGTGCAGGGGGGAAGTTGTCGTATGGATGTTTTGAATCAGGTGCTGGCGTTCCGGTTGGAACAATTGCCGTTTGTGCTGATCGTGATCGGCATCGCCTTTACGGTGCATGAATTCGCCCACGCCTATGCTGCGTACAAGTTCGGTGACCCGACCGCTTACAAAGAGGGGCGGGTTACCTTGAACCCGATGGCCCATCTGGACTTGTTCGGAACTCTGTTGATCCTGATCGCCGGTTTCGGCTGGGCCAAACCCGTTCCTGTCAACAGGTTTTATTTTCGTCGTCCGCGCTTGATGGGCGTGATCACGACGGCGGCAGGACCTTTAAGCAATCTATTGATCGCATTTGTCGGCTTGCTCTTGCTGATGATCTTGCAGCGATTAGGGATCAGCAGTTTGTCGCTCGGCGTACAGGAGGCGGTGTACACGTTTTTCTTCATCCTGGTGCGCCTGAACATCGTCCTGTTCGTCTTCAACCTGATCCCGCTGCCGCCGCTCGACGGCTACCGCATCATAGAGGATCTTGCGCCAAGCCGCACGCGCGCGAAGATATCCCAGTACGAACACTGGGGGATCTTCGCTTTTCTGCTGATGGTATTTATTCCGCCGATTCGCCGCTACACCCTTGAACCGATCTTCGGTTTGACAGACAAGATCTATGTCGGCCTGGTGGATCTCGTTCTTATGATCTTCGGATGATGGACCCTCGGATGGGGCGGATCCTGTACTGTGGCGTTGGCAAGAGTTGTTTGTTTTTATCAGAGCGATTTTCTGATAGAGTCGGATTGTTCAGATTCGGATACATACAGTTGGCGGGAGAAAGGACAGGTTAAGAATATATGCAACGGTATTTTGTATCTGCGGAAAAATTCGCGGACCAAAGAGTCCTTCTAGACGGCGATGAGGCCCATCACCTGATCCGAGTCATGCGGGCTCGGGAAGGCGACCGCATCATCGTCAGCGACGGCGAGCAGCGTGAAGTGTTGGCGGAGCTGACGATGATCGCCAAAGACAGCGCGGAAGCCAAGATCATCGAATGGCTGCCGATGGACAGGGAACCCGAGGTGCTGGTGACGGTGGCCCAGAGCTTGCCGAAGGGGGATAAGCTCGAACTTGTGATTCAGAAGGGAACGGAACTTGGGGCCAGCCGCTTCATCCCTTTCGTCTCTGAGCGAACCGTCGTGCAGTACGACGCCCGCAAAGAAGCGAAGCGGCTGGAACGCTGGCGCAAGATTGCTAAGGAAGCCGCGGAACAGGCGCATCGCAACCGCATTCCGCAGGTGACTGCGCCCCATGCATGGCGCGAGATCATGGAGATGGCGGAACAATTTGATATGGCCCTTTTTTGTTATGAGAAGGCCGGCGGATCCGCAGCATTGCGGCCGCTCCTGCAGCAATTGCGTCTGAATCCGTCGCATGGAGGCAATCATCAGCGTAAGCCGTCGATCCTGTTGGTGGTAGGGCCGGAGGGGGGCTTCTCCGAGCGGGAAGCGGAGGAAGCGAAGCTGTGCGGCTTTCAGCTGGTTTCACTTGGCCGGCGCATCCTGCGGACGGAAACCGCTGCGCTGGCAGGGCTTGCTTGCATCATGTATGAATTCTACGAGATGGGGGGAACGCACTGATGCCTACAATCGCCTTTCACACATTAGGATGCAAGGTCAATTTCTATGACACGGAAGCGATCTGGCAGCAGTTCAAAAAAGAAGGATATGAGCAGGTGGATTTTGAACAAACCGCAGATGTTTATGTAATCAATACTTGTACTGTGACCAATACCGGGGATCGCAAGAGCCGGCAGATCATCCGCCGGGCGATTCGCCGCAATCCCGATGCCGTCATCGCCGTTACTGGCTGTTACGCTCAGACATCGCCCGGCGAGATCCTGGCGATCCCGGGCGTCGATCTTGTCATCGGCACGCAGGACCGGGACCAGATCGTCGACCTGGTGAAGGAGATCCAGGTGAAACGGCAGCCGATCAATGCGGTGCGTAATATCATGAAGACGCGGCAGTTTGAAGAACTGGATGTGCCGGAGTTTGCCAATCAGACGCGGGCTTTCTTGAAGATTCAGGAAGGATGCAATAATTTCTGCACTTTCTGCATCATCCCTTGGTCGCGGGGGCTGATGCGCAGCCGCGAACCGGAGAGCGTGCTAAGGCAAGCGCGCATGCTGGTGGATGCGGGCTACAAGGAGATCGTGCTGACAGGCATCCATACCGGCGGTTACGGAGAAGATCTGGAGGATTACAGCCTGGCCAGATTGCTGCAAGATCTGGATCAGATCGACGGCTTGAAACGGGTGCGGATCAGTTCGATTGAAGCTAGTCAGATCACCGATGAGGTGCTTGACGTGCTTCGTTCTTCGGATAAGATGTGCCGCCACCTGCATATCCCGCTGCAAGCCGGCAACGATACGATCTTGAAGCGGATGCGCCGTAAGTACACCACAGCGGAGTATGCGGAGAAGATCGCCGCGATTCGCGAAGCGATGCCCGGTGTGGCGATTACAAGCGATATCATCGTGGGATTTCCCGGCGAGACGGAGGAACATTTCTACAGCGGCTACGAATTTATCGAGAAGATGAATTTCTCGGAACTCCATGTTTTCCCTTATTCGAAGCGGACGGGAACGCCGGCAGCCCGCATGCATGACCAGGTCGCTGAAGAAGTGAAGCAGGAGAGAGTGCATGCGCTGATCGACCTGTCGGAGAGACAGCAGCTGGCCTATGCCCAGCAATTCGTCGGACAAGTTCTGGACGTGATCCCGGAGCGTTCCCGCAAGGGAATCTTACAGGAAGGCGAGATCGCCGGTTATTCGGACAACTACTTGCATGTGATCTTCGAAGGGTCTGAGGAGCTGATCGGTGAGGTGTGCAAGGTGAAGCTCACCGAACCCGGAGTCAATGATTGCCGCGGCGTATTGGTCGGGGAGCCGCTTGCGAAGGCAGCGGCGAACTGATCGCAGCATAAGGAAGAAAGGAGCGAGGAGGATGAATCTGGCTTCTGCCATCGATCATACGTACCTCAAACCAGAAGCTTCTAAATCGGATATCGAGAGATTATGCCGTGAAGCGATGGAATATCAGTTCAAGAGCGTCTGCGTCAACGGCGTCTGGGTGCGCGAATGTGCACAGCTCTTAAGCGGCACATCCGTCGGCATCAGCGCGGTGTGCGGCTTCCCCTTGGGGGCAGCTGCTGATGCAGCCAAAGCCTACGAAGCGGAGCTGGCGGCCGATGATGGCGCCACGGAGATCGATATGGTCATGCAGATCGGTCTGTTTCTGGACGGGCAGTATGCTGCAGTAGAGAAGGATATCCGCAGTGTTGTGAATGCCGTGCAGGGAGCGGCTGCGGTTAAGGTGATCCTGGAGACGGGATATCTTACCGATGAACAGATCGTTGAAGCATGCAAGATCGCTGAACAAGCCGGCGCCCATTTCGTAAAAACATCCACCGGTTTTGGACCCGGCGGAGCTACGGTCCATCACGTGCGTCTGATGCGCAGCAGCGTCTCCGATAACATGCAGGTGAAGGCATCCGGCGGCATCCGCGATTATCAAACCGCTGTGGCCATGATCGAAGCTGGTGCATCGAGATTGGGGACGAGCTCCGGCGCAGCGATTATGCAGGGATTAACCGGCAGTAAGTCCTATTGAGTTCCGTGTAAGTTCAGTTGGGTTCGTGCCTTGCGGCTTAATACCGCTAAGGTGCACACGGAAGTGCACCTTACGGAATATAGCACCTTCTTGGGGAGAGGGGGAGGCAGGATGGTGCATGTGCTTTATATCGAGGATGAGCAAGAAATCGGCCGATGGGTTACCCAGGACCTGACCGACAGGGGGTATCAGGTCACCTGGCTGACGAGCGGGGAGAACGCAGAACGCTATGCGGCAGAAGCGGATGTGGCCGTGCTGGACGTCATGCTCCCGGGGCTGGACGGCTTCTCCGTCGGCAAGCGCTTGAAGCGCGAAGCTCCCGATCTGCCGGTGTTGATGCTTTCCGCCCGCAGTGCTGTTGAGGATAAGATCGAGGGACTGAGTTTCGCCGATGATTACTTGACGAAACCCTTCCACCCCGATGAGCTGGCAGCCCGGATCGAAGTGCTTCTGCGGCGCAGCCAGCGCTTCGAAGAGGTGCTCGAACTCAAACACCTGAAGGTCTATCCCAAGGACATGCGGATCATCGATACGCGGGATAACAGCGAGATCGTGTTGTCGGGCAAGCAGTTTCATCTGTTCCATTATTTTCTCAGACATCTCAATCAGATCCTGACGAAAGAACAGCTGTATGAAGCCGTCTGGGGGGAATCCTATATCGAGGGCGACAAGACGCTGATGGTTCACATCCGCTATCTCCGCGAGAAACTGGAAGCGGATCCCGCGAAACCAGAGATCATCGAAACGATCCGCGGAATCGGCTACAGGGTGAGAAAATGAGCCGGCTGTTTCGTTCGCTGCAAGCGAAATACATGTTGATCATCTTCGTCGGGCTTGTCCTCATCCAATTCACTTATATCACGCTTTCCCTGGTGCTGACGATCGGCATCAACTTTCGCAGGGAGGCTGCCGACGGCATGCCCTCTGCCCAACAGATCGAGAAGGACTGGCATGAAGCAGCGGGCAGCTTAACAGAAGTGACCCGCGAGTCCGTGTTGGAGCTGTTCCGCGAATGGAAGACCAGGTATCCGGAAGCCTCGATGTTCTGGGTGGACGAGCAAGGCGATCTGGCCGTTGAGCTGGATGCAAGCGAATCCCTGCCGACATCCTGGTCCGCATCTTACACAGCAGCCTTCATCAAGGAGCGTTACGGCGGCGATCCCTTCACGGTGATCGCCTTTGCGGGTGATGAGGGCGGTTCAGGATTTGTTGTGTTTGAGATCGACAGACGCTTCTTCCTCTCAGATTACGCCCTGCTGTACGAGGAATATGCAGAGTGGATCTTTGCCGCGCTCATCCTGATCATCCTGCTGTTCATCCTGATCTCCTACATGTTCTTCCGCGGCATTCGCAAACGGCTTGTCCAGCTGCAGGAGGCCATGTCCATTCGCGACGTTGACGGTTTGCCTGTGCCGATCGATGTGCGCAAACAGGATGAGATCGGCCAATTGGAGCAGTCCTTCAACGAGATGATCGAGGAGCTGAAGGAAAGCAAACGCCGCGAACAGGAAGAGGAACAGCTGCGCCGCGAGCTGATCGCTAACCTCTCCCATGATCTGCGCACCCCGTTGACGAAGATTCGCGCACAAGCCTTCACGATCAACAAGGAGAATCTGTCCGCTGAAGGCCGCAGGGCGATCGAAGCGATGGAGAGCTCCGTTGTCAGCATGGATCGTCTGATCGACAATCTCATGGCTTATACCTTGCTCATGGCCAATAAGTACCAATATGCTCCGCGCTCAACGGATGTTCTGCGTTTCGTCAGAGAGCATCTGGCTACTTGGTATCCGCTGTTTGAACGGGAAGGTTTTGAAGTGGATGTTGACCTGGCGCCGCTGCGTGTGAGCCATTGGGAGATCGATCCCATCTGGATGGGCAGGGTGTTGGACAATTTGTTCCAAAACGTGCTGCGCCATGCGAAGCAGGGCCGGTTTGTCCGCGTGAGCACGGAAACAACTTCCGCCTATGATGCCTTGGTCATCGCTGACCGGGGACCGGGCATGGGAAGCGGTTCTTCGGAGGAGAAGGGGGCAGGAATCGGTCTGTCGATCGTTGACCGGATGCTCCTCGGCATGAATCTGCACTGGGATGTCCATTCCGATGTCAGCGGCACCGTCGTTCAGATCAAGCGGATCTACGATTTGGATGACCTGCCGCCGGCGAGCCGCAGCCATTGAAACATGACAGCATACATATTGGATCATCAGCCGTTGAATGCGGCTTTTTTTAAACCATTTAACCTTAACGGCACTGTTTTTTAAACAAAATTTAACCTTCCCTCCGACCTTGTTTTAACCTTGGTTCCCTAAGATAGACATTGAGGTGATCGGAGTGGAATATATCGTTGAAACCCATAATCTAACCAAAAAATTTGGCCGTGAAACGGCTGTGGATGCGCTGAATATGCGTATCCCGCGCGGTCATATCTACGGCTTCCTGGGGCCAAACGGCGCCGGAAAGACGACGACGATCCGCATGCTGCTTGGACTGATGAAGCCAACTTCAGGATCGGTGCGTATCTTCCAACAAGACCTGAAGAAGCATCGGATACAGATCTTGCGGAGGGTAGGATCACTGGTCGAGAACCCGTCCTATTATCCTCATCTAACGGCCTATGAGAATCTAGAGGCCAGCCGCAAGATCATCGGATGTTCGAAATCACGCATCCATGATGTACTGAAGATCGTTAGACTGACGGAGGCCGCGAACAAGAAGGTCAAAGGTTTCTCCCTCGGTATGAAACAAAGACTCGGAATCGCCAATGCATTGCTCCATGAGCCGGAACTGCTCGTGTTGGACGAGCCGACGAATGGTCTGGATCCGTCCGGAATCATCGAGATGCGCAATCTGATCCGCAGTCTTCCGGAACAATACGGGATGACTGTCCTCATCTCCAGCCATCTGCTGTCGGAGATCGATCAGATCGCGACTACCGTCGGCGTGGTAAGCCGCGGACGATTGATCTTTCAGGATACGATCGAGGCTATGCGGCGTCATGCGCAGCATAAGGTGACCTTGCGCGTGGGGCAGGCGGAGCGCGCTTGGCGAGCGCTGATGGCTACCGGCATGAAGGCGGATCTGGCCCGCGAACAAGTGACCTTGATTGATCCAACGGATGATGCGGTTGCTGCTGCGGTTCGCACCCTAGTTCAGGAGGGAGTGCCGGTGTATCGCGTGGAGGAGGAGAAGCGTTCGCTCGAAGAGATCTTTCTACAGATGACGGGAGGGGAGCAGCTTATATGATCGGCAGATTGTTACAAGTGGAACTGCTCAAGATCAGACGCAAAGGCCTATGGTTCCTCACCTTCCTCGGTCCCTTGGGCGTGGTAGCTCTGCAGATCGTAAACTACGGGGTGCGCAGAGATTACTTGCTGCAACAAAGCGACGACCATTGGCTCTATTACCTGAGCAATGTCAGCAGCTTCACACCGCTGGCGTTAGTGCTCGGGATCGCGATTCTCACGTCACTTATGACCAGTATTGAGAACGAGACGAAGGCGTGGAAACAGCTGCTCGCATTGCCGGTGAGCAAGTGGAGCGTCTATCTGTCCAAGTTCACCGTGTTGATCGGACTCCTGCTGACAGCCTCCATCGTGCTTGCCATCGCTTCACTGGCCCTCGGTCTGGCGCTTGATTTGGACGGCAAGATCCCCTACGGAGCACTTTTGGAGTACAGCTTCTATCCGTTCTTCGCTTCGCTTCCTCTCCTGGCGCTCCACCTATGGCTGGCTGCGGTTATAGAACATCAAGGGGTCGTGATGACATCCGGCATCATCAGCGTCATCCTGACGTTCATGGCTTATTATCTGCCGGACTGGATGATCTGGAAGTGGCCGACGCTGCAGAACGATTGGCAGGAGCCGCTGTTCAGTGCGCTGTTAGGACTCGCCGTGGGAATTGCCGTCTACGTATTTGGGATGATCGATTTTGTCAGAAGGGATGTGAAGTAGATGCTGCGGCTCTTACGCTCCGAAAGCTACAAGCTGCTTAGAACGGGCGTGGTATGGGCACTGCCCGCTGCACCGCTTGCCGGCCTGTTAAGCGGAGTTACTCAGCTGAATATCGAAGCGGATATCAATCAGTGGTATTTGCCGCTGCTTGTGATGAACATGATCTATGCGCTCTTGTTCCTGCCGCTGATCACAGGGGTTTTTGCCGGCATGGTATGCCGCTATGAACATCAGGCGGGAGGCTGGAAGCAGCTGCTGGCCCTGCCCGTGACGCGGGGGCAAGTTTATGCGGCGAAGTATATCACGGTGCTTCTCTTGATCGGGCTCATGCAGCTCACCTATCTGGCGACGATCTACATCGTTGGGCGTATACAGGGATTCACCGATCCATTCCCTTTGGACATCGTTCTGAAGAGCATCATCGGCGGCTGGATCGCGACCTTCCCTTTAGCTGCGTTGCAGCTGTGGTTATCGATGGTATGGAAGAGCTTCGCCATGCCCTTCGCGGTGAACGTGATCTTCACCCTGCCGACGATCCTCGTGATCAACTCGGACAAAGCGGCTCCTTATTATCCCTGGGCGCAGCCCTTCTCCATGATGTATATCGGCGGCGGTGAAGGGGATGTTTTCTTCGTCCCATGGGAGCAGCTCATCACCGTCGTCGGGGGGAGCTTCCTCCTGTTCTTCATCGCGGGATATGTCTATTTTCAGAGAAAAGCAGTTTAACAGAGATTCATAGTGAGCAAAAAATGAACGGACAATGAACGGATCTATGGTTGATGACTAACGGCGCAGGGGCGCTGTTGGTCATTTTTTATCAAGAGCAGCCGGCTGATTGGCTCGCAGCATCGATCTAAAGGTCACAGGCTGTTCCGACGGAAGACGGGAAGATAGCAGATCGGCAGAGCGATGAGTGAGCAGACGATGTTGAAGATCGTCTGGGCATGGGCGAGCTGCGAGGCTTCACTGCCTCCGAACAGCGCAGAAACTTGAGCCAGGACATCGATGAGCGGGAAGAAAAGCACGGCCCCTCCTACATTCAACAGGATATGGGCCCAAGCGACGAACAGGCCGGGGCGGCTGCCGCCGATCGCAGCGAGCAGGGCGGTGACGCAGGTGCCGATATTCGCGCCGAGGATGACGGCGATGCCGAGATCGATGGAGATCACATGCACCGCAGCCAGATTCATCGTCAAGGCGATCGTTGCAGAACTGCTGTGGATAACGGCTGTGAGTGCGGCACCGGCGATCACGCCCCAGAGCAGGCTGATCTGCGCTTGCTCGAGGAACCAGGCGAACATGCCGTGGGCTTGCAGGGCGGGGATCGGACTTTGCATCACAACCATGCCCAGCAGGATGCCGGCCAGGCCGGACAAGGCCAGGGCAAGAAACCGGATGCTGTGAATGATGCTCCGAAGCGGCGGCATGGAGGTCCAAGCATCGGGCAGCAGGCTGCAGATCAGCCAGATCGGGAAGCTGACCGCAAGCAAGGGGATGCCGTAATGATGGATGTTCAACCCGATGAGTTCCGTCGTCAGGCAGGTGCCGATGTTCGTCCCGAGGATGATGCCGAGGGTGCGCGAGAAGTCCATCAGCCTCGCATTGACGAGGCCGATGGTGATCACGGTGACAGCGGAGGAACTTTGCAGCAGGGCGGTGACCGCAGTCCCTGTGACGAGACCGTGTACGGGCGTGCGCGTGGAGCGCTCGATCCACTCCTGCAGGCGGGAGCCGGCCCAATGATGAAGCGCCAGTTCCATCACTTTCATGCTGAATAGAAACATGGCCAGTCCAGCGCTTAGAGGGAGGATGATCTCTGCGAACACGTGCCTACGCTCCTTTATCCCTGATAAGGGAAGATAATGAGTATAGAAGAGCGGACTTGAATTGGTGTATCATTTCTATATGTATGAGTTAATGGAGACAAGCATGACAAGTTGCCGATCTAGAGCGGTTCGTGCTTGGTCTTGGATATATATCGTTATTGGTCATACAGCAGCAGAACTAGAAGGGGAGGGGATCGCATGCCGCTTACATTCGTTATCGGCCGCGCAGGCAGCGGCAAATCCCGTTATTGTCTGGATGAGATCCGCACACGGCTGCGGGAAGATCCGGCAGGACCGCCGCTCATCCTGCTCGTGCCGGAACAAGCGACGTTCCAGGCGGAGTACGAACTGGTGACGACGCCGGGGCTGCACGGCACCTTGCGTGCCCAGGCGCTCAGTTTCCGCAGACTGGCCTACCGCGTCATGCAGGAGTGCGGCGGTACAGCGCGCATACATATCGACGATACCGGCAAACAGATGCTGCTCTATAAGATCTTGCAGGCGCGCCGAGATGATCTGGAGATCTTCCATAAGGCGGCGGAGCAGCGAGGCTTTATCGCTGAGCTGAATGAATTGTTCAATGAGTTTCGCAGATATCAGAATGACGCCGGCAGCATGGAGGAGATCCTGGCCCGCGCTGCAAGGCATCAGCAAGAAGATGAGGACGGGGAAGCGGCTTCTTTCGTCCGCAAGATCCAAGATCTGCGCATCATCTATCAGGAATTCGAGACCCATCTTGCCGGGCATTATGTCGATTCGGAGGATTATCTTCAGACCTTGGCGCAGCACGCTTCCCGCTCGGCTTATCTGCGGGAGGCAGAGCTTTGGATCGATGGATTCGCCGGTTTTACGCCGCAGGAATATGCGGTGATCGGGGAGTTGATGCGCACGGTCAAACAGGTGACCGTTGCGCTTTGTTTGGATCGGGATTATGAGCTTGGGGAGATGCTGCATGAATTGAATATGTTCTATACCCCGGCTTCGACGATGCTGCGGTTGAAGGAGCTCGCTGAGCGGTACGGCGTAGCGCTCAGCGAGCCCGTCCTGCTCAGCGGCGAGGCGCCGCGGTACAAGCAGGCTCCGATGCTTGTCCATCTGGAGAAGCATTTTGCCCTGCGGCATCCGCCGGCTTATCTCGACGGGATCGAACTGCTGCCCGATACGAAGCGCAGGATGGCCGAGGACAGTCAGGTGCGCATAGCCGCGGCGGTGAACCCGCGTGCCGAGATCGAAGCGGCGGCACGCGAGATCCTGAAGCTGGTGCAGACGAAGGGCGTGCGGTTCCGGGAGATCGCGGTGGTGACGCGCACCCTCGAGACCTATGGCGATCTGATTGCAACGGTGTTTGAAGACCACGGGATTCCTTATTTCATGGACCACAAGAAGAGCGTCATGCATCATCCCGTCGTCGAACTGATCCGTTCTGCGCTGGAGGTCATCGTGCACAACTGGCGCTACGAGTCGGTGTTCCGCTGCGTGAAGACCGACCTCATCAGTGATGACCGGCAGGCGATGGATGAATTGGAGAACTATGTGCTCGCCTTCGGCATCGAGGGATCGCGCTGGACGGAGGACAAGCGGTGGGAGTTTGCGGTGCAGCGATCCTTGGACGAGGATGAACCGGCGGAGAGACTTTCGGAGGATGAGCTTGACCGGATCCATGAAGCACGCATGCAAGTCGCTGAGCCGCTCATGACCTTCGAGCGGCGGTTTAAAGAGGCGGAAGATGTGCGCGGGCAGGTGACGGCGGTCTATGAATTGCTCACTGCGCTGCGCGTGCCTGAGAAACTCCTCGCCTGGAGTGAAGAGGCGCTTGCCGCCGGACATCCCGAGCGGGCGAAGGAGCACAGCGCACTGTGGAATCGACTGATCGCGTTCTTCGATCAGATCGTGGAGATCCTCGGTTCGGAGAAGATGAGCCCAGAACAATTCAGCGGCGTACTCGATGCCGGATTAGAGAGCATGAAACTCGGCCTTGTACCGCCATCCTTGGATCAGGTGCTGATCGGAACATTAGATCGCACCCGATTCGGTCAAGTCCGTTATGCCTTCATCATCGGCGTAAACGACGGCGTCTTGCCTGCGAAGATGGCGGAAGGCGGCATCCTGACCGAATTCGAACGAGAGATGGCCGCCGGTTTAGGCATGCAGCTGGCGCCGAACAGCCGCCGCAGGCTGCTGGATGAATTGTTCTTAGCCTATACGGGCTTTACGCTGCCCTCGGAGGGACTGTGGATCAGCTATCCGCTGGCGGATGAGGAGGGCCGCGCGCTGCTGCCTTCCGAGTATATCCGCCGCATCTCGCGCATGTTCCCGCATCTGGCCTCAACTCCCGATCTGCTTATGGCGGAGCCTTCCGTGCTGCTGGACGAAGCGATGCAGGCCGATTATCTTGTGCATCCGGAAAGATCGATGTCCTATCTGCTGCATCAGCTGCGCCTGTGGCTGCGCGGCGGCGAGCTTGCCCCGATCTGGCGGGAAGCGCTGGCTTGGTATGCGAAGGATGACGCTTGGCGCAGCAAGCTGGAGCAGATGATGTATGCCTTCTACTATACGAATCAGGAGCGGCCGCTCAGCACGGAAGCTAGCAGCCTGTTGTACGGGCATAAGCTGACGGCGAGCGTTTCGCGGATGGAGCGGTTCGCCGCTTGTCCCTTCATGCAATTCGCTTCCCATGGCCTGCGCCTGAAGGAGCGGCGCATCTATCGGCTGGAAGCGCCGGATATCGGCCAGTTGTTCCATGCGGCATTGAACAAAATGGCGCGGGATCTGATCGAAGACGGCGTGCGCTGGCGCGATCTGACGGCGGAGGAACTGATGCGCCGCGCTGAACAGGCCGTCGACACGGTCGCCCCGCGCTTGCAGAGCGAAATCCTGTTCAGTACGGAACGCTTCCAATACATGACGCGGCGGCTGAAGGGCACCGTCAGCCGGACGGCGGCGATGATGGGCAAGCATGCAAAACGCGGCGAATTTGAACCCGTTGCTTTGGAGCTGGGATTCGGCCCGGGAGAACGGCTTAAGCCGCTCACATTCACCCTGGATAATGGCGTGCTGATGGAGCTCATCGGCCGGATCGACCGCGTCGATGCGGCGCCGTACGGTGATTACGAGTGGCTGCGGATCATCGATTATAAGTCTGGGGCGAAGTCACTGTCCCTTGCAGAAGTTTATTACGGTCTCTCACTGCAGCTGCTTGCTTACTTAGATGTGGTAATCAGCCAGGCTGCCGAGTGGCGGGGTAAACCCGGGCTGCCGGCGGGGGCGTTGTACTTCCAGGTGCATAACCCGCTGATCCAAACCGCACGGCCGATGAACCATGAAGAATACGAGAAGGAACTGTTAAAACAGTACAAGATGCAAGGGATCGTCGCAGCTGACCATGAGGCGATCCAAGCGATGGACAATGAATTGGAGAGCGGACGTTCGCCGATCGTCCCCGTAGGGCTGAAGAAAGACGGCGGGTTCTACAGCGATTCCAATGTGGCGGACGATGAGCAGTGGCAGGCCGTGCGGCGGCTCGTTAGACGCAAGATCCGTCAGATCGGCGAGGAGATCGTGCGCGGCCGCGTCGAGATCATGCCGTATCGCAAGGGCAAGCGCTCACCTTGTTCCCACTGCGTCTACCGCCCGGTCTGTCAGTTCGATACGCTGCTGGAGGAGAATGGGTATCGCTTCCTGCATGACTGGGATCGCGATGAACTGTGGCAGATGATCATGGAGCAGAAGGAGGAAGCATAAGTGAGTCAGCCTAAACCGCAAGGCTCGATATGGACCGATGATCAATGGGCAGCGATCAGCGAGCGGGGCTCGAATCTGCTCGTGGCCGCCGCTGCGGGTTCCGGCAAGACCGCAGTCTTAGTCGAGCGGATCATCCGCCGGATCACGGATCCCGAGAACCCGGCGGATGTGGATCGCCTGCTTGTCGCAACATTCACCAAAGCCGCCGCCGACGAGATGCGGCAGCGCATCCGCGAAGCCCTGGAGCAGCAGCTCTCGGAGCATCGCGGCAATGAGCATCTAGCACGGCAAATCGCCCTAATCAACAAGGCGCCGATCAGCACGCTGCACGCCTTCTGTCTGGAAGTGGTGCAAACGTATTTCTATAAGATTCCGATCGATCCGGTGTTCCGCATCGCCAATGAGACGGAAGCTGAACTTCTCAAACATGAAAGCTTAGAAGAATTGTTCGAAGATGAATATGCCAAGGAGGGCAATGAAGCCTTCCTCCGCCTGATCGACTGCTTTGGCGGCGAGCGCAGCGACGAACCGGTGATGCAGCTGGTGCTCAGGCTGTATGAATTCTCCCGCAGCCATCCGTGGCCGGATCATTGGCTTAAGGAGACGGCACAACGCTTCCACGGCTCATCGGAGTCGTCCAAGGGATTGTTCCAAGGAGTACTGCAAGAAGTACAGCAAGAACTCGAAGGATGCGTCGTATTGATCGAAGCGGCCCTTGATCTCTGCCGCAAACCCGGAGGTCCCGCGCCATATCATGAGGCGCTGCATGCCGATCTCGAGATGCTGCGCGCCTTGCTGGCAGCTTGCGAGTCGGGGGATTGGGACGTCATCAAGCAGGATCTGGACGCCTTTCAGTTCGGCAGGCTCAAAGCTTGCCGCGGCGCTGACTATGATCCCCGCTTGATCGAGGCTGCGAAAGAACTGCGCGATGATGTCAAGGATGCGGTCACGGGTCTCAAAGAAGAGTGGTTCCAACGCTCTGCTGATCATTACAGAGCGGAGCTCCTTATGCTCTCCCCCGTCGTAGACGTGCTGATCCGCCTCGTCCAGGAATTCGCTGCCCGCTATGCGTTGAAGAAGCAAGAGAAGGGGCTGGTCGACTTCAATGACCTGGAGCACTACTGCTTAGCGGTGCTGCGCGATCCGGCTTCTACGCCGGAGAGCCTAGTGCCTTCTGAGGTTGCGCTGCATTACCGCGAGCGTTTCGTGGAAGTGCTGCTCGATGAGTATCAGGACACGAACCGCGTGCAGGAGATGATCGTAGAGCTGATCTCGCGGGAGACGGGAAACCGCTTCATGGTCGGCGATGTGAAGCAGAGCATCTACCGCTTCCGCTTGGCGGAACCGGAGCTCTTCCTCGCGAAGTACAGGTCGTACCGTTCCGGCGAGGGCGGGCGGCGCATCGATCTGGCGATGAACTTCCGCAGCCGCCGGGAAGTCGTCGATGCGGTAAACTTCCTCTTCCGCCAGATCATGTACGAAAGCGCCGCTGAGATCGACTATGATGACAAAGCCGAGCTGCGCTATGGAGCCGCTTATTATGAGGAGGCGAATGCCGCTGCCCGCGTTATCGCTGCAAGCCCGGCATCCGGAGGCATGGATGAGGAAGAAGCAGCTAAGCAAGCGGCTGCTGAGATGGACGGAATGGATACTGCAGGAACCCAGGCGGGAATTTCTGACCATGCCGTAGAGGTGCTCATCGCCGATCGCAAAGAGCTGGAGGATGCGGGGCAGGATGAGGATGCGAACGGTACAGAAGAAGACGGAACAGGCATGACGCTGGAGGATGAGATCAGTGAGCTGGAAGCGGTGCAGGCAGAAGCCCGCATGATCGGCATGCGCATCGCGGAACTGCTGGGGCAGACAGGAAAGCCGCCGCATCTCGTCTATGATAAGGCAGCCAAATCCTACCGCCGGCCGACCTACCGGGATATCGTCATCCTGCTGCGGGCGACGCAGCACTGGGCGCCCGTGATCATCGAGGAACTGCGGATGATGGGGATCCCGGCGTATGCGGATCTAAACACGGGGTATTTCCAGGCGACAGAAGTTCAGGTCATGCTGTCCCTGCTTAAGGTGATCGATAACCCGCTGCAGGATATTCCGCTTGCGGGCGTGCTGCGTTCGCCGATCTACCGCTTCACGGCAGAGGACCTCGCTTGGATTCGCATTCACAGCCCGCGCACAGACTTCTACGAAGCGCTGAAGCGGGCTGCATACGGCGATGAATATGCAGCAGATGCAGGAACTGCTGACGAAGAAGTGCCTGTATCCGTAGAAGATCCTGTATTCGCAGAAGATTCTGCAACTGCAGAAGAGGCTGATGCAGCTCATGCCCGGCAGGAGGATGCGGCTCGCGTCTCCATCGATCCTGCTCTGCGGGCCAGACTGCGCAGCTTCCTGGAACAGCTTGAACGCTGGCGGACTGAAGCGCGCCAAGGTTCACTAGCGGATCTCATCTGGCGCATCTACCGCGAGACCGGCTACTATGATCTGGTCGGCGGTCTGCCCGGCGGGGCGCAGCGGCAGGCGAACCTGCGGGCGCTGTACGACCGGGCGCGGACCTATGAATCCACTTCCTTCCGCGGCCTGTTCCGCTTCCTGCGGTTCATCGAGCGGATGCAGGACAGCGGTGCAGATCTCGGCAGCGCCCGTGCCCTCGGCGAACAGGAAGACGTGGTGCGCATCATGTCGATCCACAAGAGCAAAGGGCTGGAGTTCCCGATCGTGTTCGTCGCCGGTCTGGCCAAGCCTTTCAATGAACAGGATCTGCGTCAGTCCTTCCTCTTGCATAAAGAGTGGGGACTGGGACCGAAGTTCATCGATCCCGAGCGGCGCATCAGCCTGCCGTCACTGCCTTGGCTCGTTGTCCGCCGCAGGCTGAAGGCTGAGATGCTGGCGGAAGAGATGCGCATCTTGTATGTGGCCTTAACCCGAGCCCGGGAGAAACTGATCCTCGTCGCCGCTTTCCGCGATCTGGAGAAGGAGAAGAGCAAATGGCAGCGGCTTGCTGCCGGCGCTGAGGACACCTTGACTTACCGGGCGGTGATGGAGGCAAGGTGCTATGCCGACTGGATCTTCCCGGCGCTTCTCCGCCATCCTGGGGTAAGGGATTCACTGGGCATCGAAGCCGGAGAAATGCGGGAGATCACGCAAGATCCTTCCCGCTGGCTGGTGCATCAGGTGCCTGTTGACACGCTGCTGGAAGCGGCTGCTGCGGTCCCGACGCATACGCGGGAGGAACTGCTTGAGCTGATCAAGGACCCGCTCGGCACGGCAGACGGTGACATTTCTGCAACAAGATCTGCACCGCATGGAGGGGCAGAAGCAGCAGCGGACAGACAGCTCTTGACGTACCGCTTCGAGTGGAGCTATCCCCATAAGGAAGCCTCCTCCTTCTTGTCCAAGATCACGGTTACGGAGATCAAACGGCTTGCTGAACAGCAATTTCTCCAAGAAGAGTTGTTCGATGAAACCGGAGATATCGAACTGCTGGGCAGACGTGCTGCGGGACACATCGTCCTCACGGACCGGCCGGCCTTCATGGGCGAGACGGACCAGCTCACCGCACTCGAGCGGGGAACCGCCTACCATACGGTGATGCAGCATGTGCCGATCGGTGAGCCCATCGATGCAGCAGTGATCGAAGAGCTTCTGCAGCGGCTCATCGATTTGGATCTCTTGACGCCGAAGCAGGCAGAAGCGGTGGATCCGGTTCAGGTGGCAGCTTTCTTCAACTCAGATCTGGGCTTGCGAATGGCACGTGCCGAACGCCTCTACCGCGAACAGCCATTCAGCTACCGATTGCCTGCGGGTGAGGTGTACCGCGAAGCTGAGGGGGAAGCCGCCGAGGAAGGCATCCTAATCCAAGGGGTTATCGACTGTTTGTTCGTAGAACCCGACGGCATCGTCCTGGTGGATTACAAGACGGACCGTGTCGCGGGCATCGGACCCGAACAGGCGGCGCAGCGTTACGATATTCAGATCGGTCTTTATGCGAGGGCGGTAGCGGATATCTGGCGCAAACCGGTGAAGGAGACCTATCTCTATTTCTTCGATGGTCCTCATCTGCTTGATCGCAGCGCACTCTTGCATGCGAATCGGAAGCAGCTGGATTGATCGGTGGTCGAGGGGATCGATTTCATTGGACTCAGGACAAAATATTCGTTATGATTGAACAGAATAGATCTGTGAGAAGGGAAGGATCGAAGGATGAGTGATTGCATTTTCTGTAAGATCGCAGCAGGCGAGATGCCGTCCAACAAGGTGTTAGAGACGGAGAACGTGCTGGTATTCCATGATATTGCACCCGCTGCGAAGGTGCACGTCCTCGTCATTCCGAAGAAGCATATCGCCAGCCTGAACGACATCACCGAAGAAGATGCATCCCTCATGGGAGAAGTGCTCTTAGCAGCCAAGCAAGCGGCTGAGACCCTGGGCATTGCAGACTCCGGATATAGAGTGATTAACAACATCGGTTCCGACGGCGGACAAGTCGTTCATCATATCCATTTCCACGTGCTCGGCGGGGAGAAACTGGGTGCGCTCGTCGGCAACAGTTGACACTGTATTTTCGGATAACATATAATGTAGTTTGATAACCGCGTCAGCGTCTTGGACGGTCTGTTCCGGAGGGAGGGAAAACTGGTGTCTGAAACAAAAGTTCGCAAGAATGAGACGATAGATTCTGCACTTCGCCGCTTCAAACGAACGCTTGCTAGAGACGGTGTTTTGGCCGAAGTTAGAAAACGCAAGCATTATGAGAAACCCAGCGTTCGACGCAAGAAGAAATCTGAGGCTGCACGCAAGAGAAGATATTGATATTCCGTGCGTAAAGTTTGAACTTCGGGAGGATATTGAGCGATGAATTTAACTGAACGTCTGAATGAAGATATGAAACAAGCGATGAAAAATAAGGACAAATTCCGTCTCTCCGTTATTCGGATGATTCGTTCTTCGATCAAGAATCTTGAGATCGAACAGAAGCGGACATTGGATGACGGCGAGGTGCTCGATATCCTGCAACGCGAAGTCAAACAGCGCAAAGATTCCCTCCAGGAATTCACGAAAGCAGGCCGTGATGATCTGGCTGCTGACGTGCAAGCGGAAGTCAACATCATCAGCGAGTACTTGCCTGAACAGATGACGGAAGAAGAGATCAAAGCTGTTGTTCAGCAGACCATCCAAGAAGTCGGTGCTTCTTCCAAAGCTGATATGGGCAAGGTGATGGGCGCTCTTATGCCCAAGGTGAAAGGGCGTGCCGACGGCCGCCTTGTTAATCAGATTGTGCAGCAATTTCTTCAATAATGAATAATGTACGCACTGAAGACTCCGTGCTTACCCGCCGGAGTCTTTTTGGTTCTTTTATGCACGATCAGATTAATGAAACCTCCACCTGTATATTGACGTATTAATGCATATCCTTACAGAAAACAACAAAGATCGCAAAAATAATATACAAAACGTGCATGTTGTGGCAGTATATTGCGATAAGATCAGGTCGCTATAAAGGTGACAGAGCAGCAGATTGGATTGAATATCGAATACGCCACTAGCATATGGCAAAGTGTAACGATTCCATCGCATCGACCGCACGGCCGGATGCTGCTTCACCAAGTCTTTGCGAAGAGCAGCAGGGAGATCAAAGGAGGTATGTCATTTGCGGCGCAAACCAAATCAATCTAAGGCAGCAGTTTCACATCGTTCGCGGGATCGAGGAGATCGGCGGGGGGCACTTATCAACTTGCTAATTCCATTGTGTGCCATGTTGGTCTTGTTCATCTTATCGCCGATCGTAGCAGATACCGCCCGGGCAGAGCCGAATGGTCAAGGGATCACTGCGGCGGAAACAAGCCCGAATCGGCTCGTCTATGTCGTGCCAGTGCATGATACGATCGATCATGGGATGAAGCAGTTTCTGGAACGAGCATTCCGGGAAGCTGAAGAAGTCGGTGCTCATTATGTTATTCTGGATATCGATACCTTCGGCGGCTATGTGGATGCTGCGATGAAAATCGGCCCGATGATCCAACGGCTGTCTGTTCCAACGGCGGCCTTCATTCACGGGCATGCCTTCTCAGCGGGAACGTACATCGCGCTCAGCGCGGATGAGATCATCATGCAGGACGGTGCGGTGATCGGCGCGGCAGCCATGGTGGACAGCCAAGGAAACCGGATCACTGATTCTAAACAGATCTCGGCTTGGGTCACGGCGATGCGTGCTGCGGCACAGCAAAGCGGACGAAATCCCCTGTATGCAGAAGGGATGGTTGATGATCAGATCATCGTAGAAGTGCCGGAGCTGGGCGTGACGTATGGGAGAGGAGAATTGATCTCCTTCTCGGCGCAGGAGGCAGCGGCGGCGGGGTATGCGGAGCATATCACCAGGGGTCTAAACGGCGTTCTTGACTATCTTGGGGTTTCGGGGTATACGGTAGTGGAGATGGAGATGTCCATGGCGGAGAAGGCGGGACGCATCCTTACAAACCCTTATGTTCAGATCATTCTCTTGATTATCGGGATCGCCGGGGTGATCACCGAGATGCTGGTGCCAGGTTTTGGAGTTCCGGGGATCCTCGGTATAGCAGGCTTTGCGCTCTATTTCTTCGGAAATTATGCCTTCGGTTTTGCAGGTGTCGAGCATATCGCCCTATTCGTGGGGGGTCTCATCTTGATGCTGATCGAATTGTTCGTCCCGAGCTTCGGCGTACTCGGGGCCTTGGGCATCATCGCTCTGGGCAGCGGCGTCGTATTGTCTGCGAATAAGACGGGGCAGGCCTTGCAATCCTTGGGCATCGCTGTGCTCGCCGCTGCGGTGATCATCGTGATCGTCGTTAGGGTCTTCAAGCACCGCGGAATTTGGAATCGATTTATCTTAAGCGACAAACTGGACAAAGAGAGCGGCTATGTATCCAATGTGGAGCAAACGGAGCTGCTTGGCGCAACTGGTGTGGCTTCCTCGGTGCTAAGACCGTCGGGAACGGCGGTCATCGATGGTCAAAAATACGACGTAGTCACCAACGGCGAATTTATTCCTGCGAATACTCCGATTAAAGTCATCCATGTAGAGGGAATGAGGATAGTTGTTTCTGCATTGCAAGAGAATGAGGCATGATTTTCTTAAGCAATCTAAGCTCAATTAAGGGTATAATAACGGAACGGAATACATAGGTTGTATCTCGTCCGTCATTATATACTTTTCCGAAAAATGAAGGAGGTAATACTAAGCATGATTGAGGTTATCTATTTGTTAATCATCGCGCTGGTGCTGGTTGTGTTCGTCGTATTTTTCAGCTTCGTTCCAGTGATGCTCTGGATCTCTGCGCTGGCATCCGGAGTGCGTATCGGGATTATCACATTGGTTGCGATGCGTCTGAGAAGGGTCATCCCAAGCCGCATCGTCAACCCGATGATCAAGGCGACGAAAGCGGGTCTAGGTCTGTCGATTAACCAGTTGGAGAGCCATTACCTGGCTGGCGGCAACGTAGACCGCGTCGTCAATGCGCTGATCGCTGCACAGCGTGCGAATATCCCGCTTGTCTTCGAGCGCGCGGCGGCTATTGACTTGGCAGGTCGTGATGTTCTGCAAGCCGTGCAGATGAGCGTTAATCCCAAAGTCATCGAAACCCCTGTTGTTTCCGCCGTGGCAAAGGACGGGATCGAAGTGAAGGTCGTTGCCCGGGTGACAGTGCGGGCCAATATCGACAGACTTGTCGGCGGTGCCGGCGAAGATACGATCATCGCGCGTGTCGGTGAAGGGATCGTCACGACGGTTGGTTCCTCGGAGAATCACAAACAAGTTCTGGAAAATCCCGACGCGATCTCGCGTACCGTATTGGAGAAAGGCTTGGATGCGGGAACTGCCTTTGAGATCTTATCGATCGATATCGCTGATGTAGACGTAGGCCGCAACATCGGTGCCCAGCTGCAGACCGACCAAGCGGAAGCGGATAAGCGGATCGCTCAGGCGAAGGCGGAAGAACGCCGTGCAATGGCCGTTGCACAAGAGCAGGAGATGAAGGCGCGTGTCGTCGAGATGCGGGCAAAAGTCGTGGAAGCCGAGTCCCAGGTGCCGCTGGCGATGGCCGATGCGCTGCGTGAGGGCAAGATCGGCGTCATGGATTATATGAACCTGCAGAATATCCAATCGGATACGCAGATGCGCAGCTCGATCAGCCGCATGACCAATCCGGGTCAGTCTAACAACAAAGACGAGTAAATAACAATTCGGCTATGACGAGATGAAGATGTTTTGAAACGGCAATGGTTTCGATCCTATCACGTCCCAACATGTCGATGACGAACGGAGTTCGTGCAGCGGCTGAACATCCTTCCCGCTGTGCCATGGGATGACATGGCTGCGGGATGAAGGGAGGCTATGCGATGCAAACGATCATAGCGATTATCATCTTGTTTTGGATATTCACTGCTTTAAACGGTGCACGTGGCAAGCAGCCCGGCCGCGGCCTGCAGCGTCCGCAGCAGAAGATCCCAGGCATGCCGCCATTTGGCGTTCCCAAACTGGATCTGCCGCCTGTGAAGCCGCTGGAACGAAGCGAAAGACCTGTGAGCCGCGAGGCGGAGGCAAGAAGCGGGGGCTCAGGCAGGCGGCAGGAGTCCAGCTTCGGCGATCCCGGTTACTCGGACTATCCCAGCTACTCAGAATATCCCAGCCGATCCGACTACTCTGATTATTCAGAGATGAGAACCCTGCGGGAAGCTTCGGAGATTCAACGGGATGACCGATCTCCTCGGATCACCCGATCCTCCCGGATCACCGAGGAGATGTCCGCCGCTCCCTATGCGGATGAGCTGGGAGATGATCTGGAGAGCTACAACTACGATCAGGATAATATCTCACTTTCATCAGTGAGTGGTGATATCTGGGACAACGAGCTTTCGCCGAACAGGTCTGTGCAGCAGGACATTCAGATCAAACCACAGCAGGTTGTCAGCGGCATCCTGTGGTCCGAGATCTTCGGACCGCCGAAAGCACGGAGAACTAGACGATAGGACGTTAGCAGCAATGTGAATATGCTTCGATACGCAAAATCCTGCATTACGCAGTAAAATTTCTGCATAATGCAGGATTTTTTTGTCTGGACCGAGATCAGCAGCTTCATCCGTTCCACACTACTCGTGACACGATAAGAAGTGTTGACTCAGCGTGCAATCCGCTCCATTCGGTCGTGAAACGACAAGAAGTATCGACTCGACGTGCGCTCCCCCTCCATCCGCTCGTGAAACGACAAGAAGTGTTGACTCAGCGTGCAATCCGCTCCATCCGCTCATGAAACGACAAAAAGTGTCGACTGAGCGTGTGCTCCCGCTCCATCCGCTCGTGAAACGACAAGAAGTATCGACTCGGCGTGCGCTCCCCCTCCATCCGCTCGTGAAACGACAAAAAGTGTCGACTGAGCGTGCGCTCCCGCTCCATTCGGTCGTGAAACGACAAGAAGTGTCGACTGAGCGTGCGCTCCCGCTCCATTCGGTCGTGAAACGACAAGAAGTATCGACCCAGCGTGCAATCCCCTCCATCCGCCTGTGAAACGACAAGAAGTGTCGACTCAGCACCAATCATATTTCCCTGCTTCTCCGCATATGGTTGTAGAAGCCTGCGCTTCTATACAGATGTTGGATGAGACGAAGGAGGGGCTGTAGCAGATGCCTCCATTAGGCAAGAGATTGCGCAAATTGACCGCCCAGTTTCTTGATCTTCCCAAGGATGTTATCTTCGATATCCCCCGTATTACGATGATCGGCAATATGCAGCTGTATATCGAAAATCATCGCGGTGTCATGGCGTTTTCTGATCGGCTGCTGCGGTTAAGGCTTAGTTCGGGCTGTTTGGAGATCGAAGGACGGGATCTAGTGATCAGAGCAATTCTGACGGAGGAAGTCTTTATCGAGGGGACCATTGATCAAGTGAAGTATATGTACGACGATCAAGACAAGTAGCACAAAGTTCAGCATCTTGTTTGAGGTGCATAACTATATCTGTGCAACCTGTGCAGTTGACAGCATGCGGCGGGATACACGGCATTGCTCTAAAAGCCAACATCATGCGCTGGGCGCGTGACAATTTTCCGTAACAATCAACGTCAGCATCAGCGCTAAGCCGCTTAAGCATCACCACGCGATCCATGCGCTGAGATGCATGACATGATCATAACGGTGAACATCATGCGGGGAGATTCGCCGCATAACCATAACCGTCAGCACCTTGCGGAACTGTGCAAAAGAAAAAGCATCAAGCGCTATGACGGAGAAGACAACAATATGACGACATGACACGCATCACTAATTCTCGAACATAGGGGGAGCGGTTATGCAATCCAATCTCGTATCATTGATCAGAGGATTCGTACGCTTGCGTGTACGCGGCGAGCGGGTTGAGGCATTCCTTAATCGTTTGGTGGACGAGCACATCCTCGTCTGGAATATCTCGTGTTTGCCGGACCGGGGTGAGATTGAATTGGATATTCATCTCAGCGATTTTTTTCGTCTGCGTGCATGGTTGAGAGAGACGGGCTGCCGCATGCGCGTGCTCGCACGCTTCGGCATGCCGTTCTGGCTGGCGCGCCTCGGCGAAAGAAAGTTCTGGGCGGCTGGTTTGATTTTGTTCGTCCTCGGATTGTACATGTTGTCATCGTTTGTATGGTCCATCGATGTAGTCGGCAACAGCCGGCTCAGCACGCAGGAGGTACGGGAGATTGCAGCCGCACAAGGCATCCGCCCGTGGGCCTGGAAGTTCCGCTTGCCTCAGGTCGATGAACTGTCCACGCGCATGATGCAGCACCTCCCCGATGCCGCTTGGGTTGGCGTGTCCATACAAGGCACGCGGGTCACCATCGAGATCGTGGAAACGACTGTTCCCGAACCGCGGGAACTATTGAGTCCGCGGCACCTCGTATCAACTTCTGATGCTGTTATCACGCATATATTTGCGGAAGAGGGCAAGCCCATGGTGCGGCGGAATATGAGGGTTAAGAAAGGGGATATTCTGATCTCTGGACTCATAGGCAATGAGGTACATCAGCGGGCTGTCGTTGCCAAAGGAGAGGTCAGAGGTCTTGTTTGGCATGAATACGAGATTCGCGTGCCGCTTAATCAGCAACGCAAGGTGTACACAGGCAATGAGCAGCAGCGCTTCTATCTCGTCTTAGGAAACCGCGCATTGCAGATCTCAGGATATGGGCAGGAGGATTTCGAGGAAGAGGCCGTCTTTACCGATCGCAAAGAATTAAGATGGCGCAGCTACTCCATCCCCTTCGGCTGGATGAAGCAATCTGCGAAAGAAGTGAGGTTGGAGGAGGTTAAGTTGAGCGAGTCCGCTGCACGGGAGATGGGGTTGTCGCAGGCCCGTGCGGATGTATATGCTAAGTTCGGGAGAGAAGCACAAATTCATGACGAAAAAATTTTGCATGTGGATGTGCAGAATGGTAAAGTTTATATGAAAGTACTGTTTGAAGTGGAGCATGAGATCAGCGAGGAACTGCCTATCGTGTATATCGAAGATCCAGGTTCTGATGATCACGAGATGGAGGGAACGGACGACAGCAGCAGTTAATCAGCATATGTCATAATGCCGAGCTTTAAACGTCCTTCTAATATCGACAGGAACCGTGATATATTATTAATTGCCATATACATATAGCAGCATAACAGCGATGCATGAACGTGAGGAGACTGTACAACAGCAAGAGAATGCTGTTCAAGTTGCACAGACTGCCTCATGAGCGACCGTTCAACTGGAACAGGCTGTCTAATAACCATGACTCAACTGGTCCAATATACAAGTATTGAGGTCCAAGGTAACAGCCATTGGTTCCAAGTTAACGTCACTTCATGCATCATACCCAACTATAACAGACGATGAACAGGTAAGGAGATTGAGAGATTGCACAACGCGAACAAAACCATACAGATCGCCCTCAGAAACATGGCTGAAGGGTTGGCTCTATTCGGCCCCCAAGACAGATACCTGCGATTAATCGAAGAGAAATACCAAGCCAAGATCATGTCGCGGGAAGAGGAGGTTGTGATCGCAGGGGAGAGCAAGGAACTCGACAGCTTGGAGCAATTGTTCCGCGTCTTGCTCACCCTTATCCGCCAGGGCCATCAATTAAATGAACGGGATATCGCCTACGCCATCGAGCTCAGCAAGACACTGCAAGCGGACGAGCTTCTCGATCTGTACAAGGCGGAGATCACGACGACATACCGAGGCAAGCCCATACGCGTCAAGACGATCGGACAGCGGCACTATGTGACGACGATCCGCAAGAAGGACATCGTCTTCGGCGTAGGGCCGGCGGGTACCGGCAAGACCTATCTGGCCGTAGTACTTGCAGTTGTCGCTTTGAAACAAGGCGCGGTGAAGCGGATCGTGCTGACAAGACCCGCCGTTGAAGCCGGGGAGAACCTTGGTTTTCTGCCAGGCGACCTGCAGGAAAAGGTTGACCCGTATCTGCGGCCATTGTATGATGCACTTAACGATGTACTGGGTCCTGAACAAGTAGCCAAATCCATGGAACGCGGTTTCATAGAGATCGCTCCTTTGGCCTATATGCGTGGAAGAACACTGGATGACTCCTTCATCATCCTCGATGAAGCACAGAATACAACAACTGAACAGATGAAGATGTTCTTGACCAGGCTCGGCTTCGGATCGAAGATGGTCATCACCGGTGACATCACCCAGATCGATCTGCCCCGCGGCAAGACCAGCGGGTTGATCGAAGCAGAGCGCATCTTGAAGGACATCGATGAGATCGGTTTTATTCACTTTACGGAGCAGGACGTCGTGCGTCATTCTTTGGTTCAGAAGATCATCAATGCCTACAACAAGAATGACAATCAAGTATAGAAAGGACTTGTCTTCATGATGCAATCACAGTCTGCCCGGCAAGGTTCACAGGCCGCCGATTCCAGCAGAAAATCGATCTTAAACGGCTGGAAGGACAGCCTCGGCGTGCGGATCGCCTTGTTTTTCTGCTTGGCGGTGCTGTTCTATGTGTCGACCAGCGATAAGCTGCTGCCCAAGACCTACAATCTTGAACCCGGCATGGTCAGCGAACACACGATCCTCGCGCCGAAGCAGATTCCCAATGAGGCAGCGACGCGCAAAGCTCAGGATGAAGCCGCCGAGAGGGTGCAGCCGGTCTACGCCGTTGTCCCTATGCAGAACGGTGAATTGCTGAGTATTCTCTTTGATAAATTGGAACAGATCAATGGGGATCCGACGTTTACCAACAGCGAACGCTATGAGTTGTTTCCGAAGGTGTTTCCGGCGGAATATGAAGCTTTCTTCGAACAGAAGATCAATGCTTGGGAGGCATCCAATACTTACAATGAATCGGTCTTAACGGCGATGCGCAACGCTATCCAAGACCAAGCGTACCGCATCCCGCAGGAATCCTATTACAAATTCACCCGTTTGTCTGCTGAGACCCTCGAGCAGATGGAGACGGTGGCCCTGCCGATCGTCAACAAGCTGATGAGCGAGCCGATCGAGAATGCGGAGCAGGCGAGAGCGCGCGTGGCCGAGATGGTCAATGCCTCCTCGCTCAATACCGCGTTGTCCAGAGAGATCGCTCAGGAAATCATTCGCTTCGTCATCACGCCGAACAAATTCAGCGACGCTGAAGCGACGATCCAGGCTAAAGAAGCGGCACGCAACAATGTTGAGCCAATCTATATACAGAAGAATGAGGTGCTCGTAAGGCAAGGTGAGATGATCACGCCGGAGCTCTATCAGATTCTGCAGCAATATGATCTGCTCGGGACCGAGATCAACTACGCCGCTCAGTTCGGCTTGATCCTGTTGATCTTGCTTATGGCAGCTGTTCTGTATTGGTATATCCGCCAAAGCGATCTGAACATCCGGCATAACAACGTACAGCTCCTGATGCTGCTCTTGATCTTCGTGATCAATGTGATTGTGATGAAGATCGTCGCTCTCGCGCAGAGTCAGGATTATCCATATCTTGGCTACCTGGCGCCGGCTGCACTGGGCAGCATGTTGATCGCGATCTTACTGGAAGGACGACTGGCGATTGTTTGCTCGGTCATCTTCTCGATTCTGTCCAGCATTATCTTCAACTCGGCAACGAATGATCAGCTGTTTGATTATCATTATGGCTTCGTATCACTCGTTGTCTGCTTCGCGGCGGTATTCGCGATTCAGAAGGCGAGTCAGCGGTCGGCGATCCTTAAGACGGGGCTGCTCATCTCGCTGCTTGGAGGATTGGCCGTCCTCAGCATCACTCTGCTGCAGGATCAGTATGATCTTGAGAGCATTGCGCTTTCTTTGGTTTTCGTCCTGGCGAGCGGCCTCTTGACCGCTGTGCTCGCCATCGGACTCTTGCCGTTCTTCGAGGTATCCTTCGGCATCCTGTCGCCGCTGAAGCTCATCGAGCTGTCCAATCCGAATCACCCGCTGCTTCGCAAGCTTCTCGTGGAGACGCCGGGCACCTACCATCACAGCGTCATGGTGGGCAACTTGGCAGAAGCGGCAGCGGAAGCGATTGGCGCCAACGGTCTGCTGTGCCGGGTCGGTTCATTCTACCATGACATCGGCAAGACGAAGCGGCCAAGCTACTTCATCGAAAATCAAGGCAATATGGGCAACCCGCACGATGATCTGGATCCGAGCATCAGCAAGGAGATCATCATCGCCCATGCACGGGACGGCGAGCAGATGCTGCGCGAGTACAAGATGCCGAAGCAGCTTCGTGACATCGCTGAGCAGCACCATGGCACCACGCTGCTCAAATATTTCTACCATAAGGCGATCAAGCTGGCGGAGGAGAACAACCAGCCAATTGACTTCACCGAGGAGGATTATCGCTATCCAGGTCCGAAGGCGCAAACGAAGGAAGCAGCGATTGTCGGCATTGCCGATTCGGTGGAGGCGGCGGTTCGCTCGCTGCATAATCCGTCGCTGGAACAGATCAGCGCGCTGGTGGACAAGATCATTAAGGACAGGCTGGAGGACAACCAGTTCAACGAATGCGATCTAACCCTGCGAGAATTGGACATCATCGGAAGCACGCTGAAGGAATCCCTTCTCGGCATCTTCCATTCCCGCATCGAATACCCGGAGGATACGCCTAAGAAGACGGAGGATGGAGAAAGCTCCACGAATACGGCTTAGGTCTAGACGCGGAGCGCTGGAATACCAGCTCTTGTCTTCGAGCATCAGTATCCAGCGTTTCATGAGGGACTATGCGGGCTCGGTGCGGCCGGGCCCGATATCATCAAAGCGAGGAGATACGAAGGATGGCAGTTACCCTGATCTGCATAAACGAACAAGACCATTATCCGCTTCCCGAATCGTGGACACCTATGCTGGAGAAGCTGCTGCACATTGCCGCCGAGCATGAACAAGTAAGCGCCGGCGAAGTGGCTCTCACCTTCGTGGATGATGCTCAGATCCATGAGCTTAACCGCACTTACCGCGGCATCGATCGGCCGACGGATGTGTTGTCTTTCCCGATGTTGGAAGTGGGCGGGGAGGAGCTTAAGGTCACCTTCGATGAAGCGGAAGATGCGCCGGAGGAGATGCTCGGCGACATCATCATCTCCGTCGAGCGGGCCATCGCCCAGAGCGAGGATTACGGCCACAGCCTTGAACGGGAGATCGGCTTCCTGTTCGTGCATGGTTTCCTCCATCTGCTGGGGTATGATCACGGCGATGAAGAGGAAGAGAAGGTCATGTTTGCCAAGCAGGAACTTATCTTACAGAAGGCTGGTCTTGTTCGATGAGACCGGTTAGAACGAAGAAGCTGAAGCAAAGCTTCATGTATGCGATCGCGGGACTTCGCTATGCTTACGCGACGCAGTTGAATATGCGCATCCACATCGGGGCTGCGTGTGCGGCTGCGCTCTTGCTCTTATTGCTGCCGCTGAGCGCTTCAGAGGTACTGTTCGTATCCGCTGCCGTGTTTACCGTGATCATCTGCGAGCTGGCGAATACCGCTCTGGAATCCGTTGTCGATCTCGCCAGCCCTAATCTTCATCCCTTAGCCCGCATAGCCAAAGATACCGCTGCAGCCGCCGTCATGGTGTCTGCTTTTTTTGCCGTTACGGTGGGGCTTGCGGTCTTCCTGCCGGCGATTCTGGAGATCCTGAAGAATGGCTACCAGCTGTCCCCGTCGATCCCCTCGCTGGCTGCAGCGATCGTGATCTTCACGATGGCGGCGATTGCCGGCGCTGCGAACAAACCGAGGTAATACGGGTATCCTATAACCATAGGCAAACATCAAGCACATAAGTAAAGGTTTGCCAGCAACAAGCACAGAGACGGCAGCCGCAGCATGCGCAAGGAGTTGATGGAAATGTTAGGAATGGTCATCGATCAGGCATCGCTCAGCGAGATAGAGCGGCTGGTGTTGCAGCACGCCGGGCAAGCTCGTGAGCACGCTTACGTGCCGTATTCGAAGTTTCAGGTCGGCGCAGCCGTGCTGGCCGAGGATGGACAGATCTACGGCGGCTGCAACATCGAGAATGCCGCCTATGGCAGCACGAACTGTGCAGAGCGTTCCGCGTTGTATCACGCGGTATCCCGCGGGATGAAGCCGGGAACATTCCGGATGCTGGCGGTCATCGGTGAGACGGAAAGGCCGATCACGCCCTGCGGCGCTTGCAGACAGGTGATCGCAGAGCTGTGTCCGCCGGAGATGCCGGTGATCCTGGCCAACCTGCAAGGGCAGGTCATGCGCACGACAGTATCCGCTCTGCTGCCTGGTGCATTCACTTCGCAAGCGCTGGAAAGCGGAAACCGCGATGAAGACCATGAACCATCATCAAAGGATAGAATGAGATCAGAAGGAGAGACCTTATGAATCCGAAACAAACTTATCGATCTGGTTTTGTTACACTGGTCGGCAGACCGAATGTCGGCAAATCCACCTTGCTGAACCAAATCGTCGGGCAAAAGGTTGCCATCATGTCCGATAAACCGCAGACGACGCGCAATAAGATCCAGGCCGTCTATACGACGGATCATGCGCAGATCGTCTTTTTGGATACACCGGGGATCCACAAACCGAAGCACAAACTCGGCGATTACATGGTGAAGACAGCGACATCGACGCTGAACGAAGTAGATCTCATCCTGTTCTTGATCGATGTGAGCGAAGAGCTTGGCGGCGGAGACCGTTTTATCATGAAGCAATTCGAAGGCGTGAATACGCCTGTCTTTTGCGTGATGAACAAGATCGATCTCGTCCGGCCGGAGAAATTGCTGGAGATCATCGCTCAGTACAAGGAAGAATACGATTTTGCAGAGTTCATCCCGGTCTCTGCTAAGCAGGGCAACAACGTGCAGACGCTGATCGATCAGATCCTCAAGCGTCTTCCCGAAGGTCCACAATACTATCCAGAAGATCAGATCACCGATCATCCCGAACAATTCATCGTAGCCGAACTCATCCGCGAGAAGATTCTTCATGCAACCTATGAAGAGGTGCCCCATTCCATTGCTGTGCAGATTGAGGAGATGTATGTTCAGGATAACGGCGTCGTCTATATCGGTGCTGTCATCTACGTCGAACGGGATTCACAGAAGGGAATCATCATCGGCAAACAGGGTTCGATGCTGAAGGAGATCGGCCGGCAGGCGCGCATGGATATCGAAGCGCTCCTTGGTTCGCGCATCTTCCTGGAACTCTGGGTCAAGGTCAAAAAAGATTGGCGCAATCATGATTTGGTCCTGCGTGATTTAGGCTTTCACAAAGAGTGAATTTGCGCTACCATAAAAGGCAGGGTCATATTCATGTCATATATTTCAACGGATATTCGCCACGTTTTCGATCTAACCTATAGGATGTTCGGCTGATGAAAGACCATTTCCTGATGTGAAAGGATGAATACGAATGAGAGATTTTTCTTGGAAAGTATTCACGATGACCGGAGATGTCGATGCATACATGCTCTACAAGGAATCACTGAAGGAAGATGGGGACGAACAGGGAGAGGACATATGGAATGAAGAGGCGAGAGAGGAACATGAACTTATGTAATCGCATAGGCAGGCGGCGAACTCCGGCATGCTGAGCAGAGTGGAAGGGATCGTGCTGCGCGCAATGGATTATGGGGAGAGCAACCGGATCTTAAACGTGCTGACCAAACAGGCGGGCAAGATCAGCATGATGGCGCGGGGCGCGAAGAAGGTCAAAAGCCGGTTTGCCAGCCTTTCACAACCGTTCACCCATGCTGAATTCGTCATCTTCCGAAGCTCGCCGCAGGCGATGGGCACGATCAACTCCGGTGAGATCATGCGCTCTCACCACCGCCTTAGGGAGGAGCTGGAATTATCCGCTTGCGCCGCATATCTGGCTGAACTGACCAATCGCCTTGTCGCAGACAATGAACCGATTCCTGCACTGTTCGATCAGCTTGCGGCAGCGTTGGACATGATGGAGGCCGGCAAGGATGCAGCGGTCATCACGCAGATCTATGAGATGCAGATGCTCGCGGTTGCTGGCTTCATGCCTGAACTATATGCTTGCGTGTTATGCGGTTCAACGGCGAATGAGCTGTCGGCTCTCGAAGCCGAGCAAGGCGGCACCGTCTGCGTGAAGTGCCGGCCTCAAGCCGCGCACGCCATGGACGTTTCCCCTGCTGTATTGAAACTTCTCAGGGCATATCAACAGTTGGATCTAAGGCGCCTGGGCAGCATCAAGATCTCTCGGGGCAGCAAAGATCAGCTGCAGCGTTTCATCCGCACGTACATGGACGTTCATCTGCATGTTCGCTGGAAATCAAGGGATTTCCTTGATCAGCTGAGCAAGCTCAATTTTGACTCGACATGACCGAACATGCTATAATAGAATCGATTTGCATACATACATATTGAATGAATAAGCACAGCGCAGTGAAGGAAAGGAGTAACCGATCTTACGGCATCGCAGCGAGCTGGGGATGGTGCAAGCCCAGTATGACGAGACGGTGAAGGGCGTTCTGGAGCGCTTCTAGAGATGGAAAGCGGGCAGCTTAGCACTAAGTTGTCAAATAGGGTGGAACCGCGGGAGCACAACTCCCGTCCCTATGTCTTGTTATTCGACATAGAGACGGGAGTTTTTTGCATGTCCTATCGGAACGATATTCTGATGAGTAGGAGTGTGTGTGATGAATTTCCAACAGATGATCCTAACCTTGCAGGAGTTCTGGGCTGAGCACAACTGCATCATCTTGCAGCCCTATGACGTAGAGAAAGGTGCGGGGACGATGAACCCGATGACCTTCCTTCGCAGCATCGGCCCCGAACCGTGGAATGTCGCTTATGTGGAGCCTTCCCGGCGGCCGACGGACGGCAGATACGGGGATAATCCCAACCGTTTATATCAACACCATCAGTTCCAAGTGATCATGAAACCTTCTCCCGATAACATTCAAGAGATCTACCTGGACAGCTTGAAGAGACTGGGCATTGATCCGCTTCACCATGATATCCGCTTCGTCGAGGATAACTGGGAATCCCCGACCCTGGGTGCTTGGGGACTGGGATGGGAAGTGTGGCTGGACGGCATGGAAGTCACGCAATTCACTTATTTCCAGCAAGTCGGCGGGCTTGATGCGCAACCCGTCTCCGTGGAGATCACCTATGGGCTGGAGCGTCTCGCTTCCTATATCCAGGACAAGGAGAATGTCTACGACCTGGAATGGGTGGACGGCATCACCTACGGCGACGTCTTCCATCAGAATGAATACGAACAATCGAAGTACACCTTTGAGATCTCCGATGTGAAGATGCTCTTCACGCTGTTCAACACCTATGAGGAGGAAGCGAAGCGGGCGATTGAGGCAGAGCTTGTTCTTCCGGCGTATGATTATGTTCTGAAATGCTCCCATACCTTCAACTTGCTGGATGCACGCGGCGCGATCAGCGTGACAGAGCGAACCGGGTATATCATGCGCGTGCGCAATCTCGCGCGGCAAGTGGCGAAAGCTTATTATGAATCCCGGGAGAAGCTCGGTTTCCCATTGCTTAAAGGTTCGACATCTTCGGTGGAGGGGGTAGAAGCACATGACCAATGAACATCGTGATATCTTGTTGGAGATTGGTCTCGAAGAGGTTCCTGCCCGCTTCATGCGTGGAGCGGTGGAACAACTGAAGGATAAGATCACAAGCTGGCTGGAAGAATCCCGCATCACCTATCAGAGCGTGCTCGCCTATGCGACGCCGCGGCGCCTTGCTGTCGTCGTGCTGCAAGCTTCGGCGAAGCAGCAGGATATCAGTGAAGAGAACAGGGGTCCGGCGAAGAAGATCGCCCTTGATGAGCAGGGCAATTGGACGAAGGCCGCCCTTGGCTTTGCGCGCAGCCAGGGTGTGGACCCCGATGAACTTTACTTTAAGGAATTGAATGGTGTAGAGTATGTCTACGCTAAGAGAAGCACTGCCGGACAGGATACGATGAGCGTGCTGCCGGATGGTTTAAGATCGCTGATCACCTCCCTTGCCTTCCCGAAGAATATGCGATGGGGCGCATATGAGCTGCGGTTCGTCAGACCGATCCGCTGGATCACTGCGCTGTTCGGGGATGAAGTGGTTGAACTGGAGGTGGCAGGCGTTAAGTCCGACCGCACCACGTACGGTCATCGTTTCCTTGGGAAACCCGTAGATTTGCAGGTACCCGCTGAATACGCGGATCGCCTCAGGGAGCAATACGTGATTGCGGATATCGAAGAACGGAAATCGATGATTGTTGCACAGATCCAGCGTTTGGCTGAAGAGCGGGGCTGGCAGGTGCCGATCAATGAAGAACTGCTCGAAGAAGTGCTGTTCTTGGTAGAGTATCCTACGGCGCTCTACGGAGGATTCGATGAAGAGTTCTTGAGCATCCCGCAAGAAGTGTTGATCACTTCCATGCGCGAGCACCAGCGCTACTTCCCCGTGCTGGACGGCGAGGGCAAACTTCTGCCGTACTTCATTACAGTGCGCAACGGGGACGATACGTCTCTGGAACAGGTAGCGAAGGGCAACGAGAAGGTACTTCGCGCGCGCTTGTCCGATGCCAAATTTTTCTACGAAGAAGATCAGAAGCTGCCGATTGAGACGGCGATGTCCAAGCTCGAGCACGTTGTTTTCCATGAGGAGCTCGGGACGATTGGCGATAAAGTGCGGCGCATCCGGCAGACGGCCGATTGCTTGGCAGAGATCTGCGGCCTCGCTGATGAAGAGAAACAAGTAGTGAAACGCGCGGCTGCGATCTGTAAGTTTGACCTTGTAACGCAGATGGTCTATGAGTTCCCTGAGCTGCAAGGTTTTATGGGTATGGATTATGCGCGCAAAGCCGGTGAATCGGAAGCCGTTGCAGTAGCGATCCATGAGCATTATCAGCCGCGGTTTTCCGGGGATGCTTCGCCTGCGACGCGTGCCGGCGCGATTGTCAGCATCGCCGACAAGATCGATACGATCGCCGGCTGCTTTGCGATCGGCATCATCCCGACAGGATCACAGGATCCCTATGCGCTGCGCCGACAAGCTCAGGGCATCGTGCAGATCATCCTTGATCACGAGTTGCCGATTACCTTGGATCAACTGTTCGCGCTCGCCCTTGATGTGTATCAAGCATCCCGCGTAGAAGCACTGAAACGGGATGCAGCTGAGATTACTCGCGATCTTATGGAATTCTTCGGCTTGCGCGTGAAGCATATCCTGTCCGAGTTCGCGCGTTATGATGTCGTGGATGCCGTGATGACGAGCGGATATGCCGATGTTTCGGCGACCGTCCGCAGATGCCGTGCGCTGGCTGATGCGGTGCAGGAACAGGCGGAGATGAAGAATATCTGCGAGTCATTCACGCGGGTGATGAACCTCGCTCAGAAGTCGCAGGGAGACGTGATCGATGCACAGCTGTTCCAAGAAGACGAAGAGCATCAGTTGTATCAGGTATGGCAAGAAGTGCACGACAACTTCACCCGGCTGCTTGGCAGCGGCGAAGCGCGCGCAGCCTTGGACGAACTCACTAGATTGACGGCGCCGATCACCGCTTACTTCGACGCTGTAATGGTCATGGCGGAAGACGAGCGCATCCGCAACAACCGGCTGGCTCTGCTCCATGCCATTGCCGCCGATCTGTCGAGCTTTGCGGATTTTCATAAACTCGTCTGGTAATCGGCATCTCTCTCTTTGTGAGAAGGAGGATTTTTTTGCACGGTCAGCGTATATAATAGTAGAGAAATTTTATGCGGTTGACCGTCAGCCAAACAATTAACGTCTACAGGGGGTCGGGTGGTTCTAATCAAATGTCGTAAGCCGTGCATCATCGTCGATGCCGATGCTTGTCCCGTTAAACAAGAGATCATCGCCTGCGCATCCAGATTCGGCGTGCAGGTGATGATGGTGGCCTCTTATGCGCACAGAATCGCGCCGACGGAAGGCGTGCAGATCATCCAGGTCGATGCATCCGACCAAGCGGCAGATCTGTACATCGCGAATCACATGATGCGCGGAGATATCATCATCACGCAGGATTTCGGCGTTGCAGCGCTCGCCTTGGCCAAAGGGGCGATCGCCCTCTCCTTCCGCGGTCAGCAATATACGGAAGACAATATCGATTATCTGTTGGCCAGCCGCCATGAGCTGAGCCGGGCGAGGCGCGGCGGCGCGCGGACGAAGGGACCGCGTGCGATGAGTGCGCAGGACAGAGAGATTTTTCTACACCATTTGACAAAAATTTTGCAAGAGCAGCAGGAAAACAGGCCTTGTTAGCGAAATTAACTAGAACGGTGTTTGCGAGGCAAAGAAACGGACCGATCCCGCCCAGGGATCGGAGATGTTTTAAGGCACGGATCTATCTTCTTAGCCAAGCTCATCCTTACGGCTGTATCCAAGGAATCATCCCCAATTGTATCAGTAAAGGTGATTAAATGAACAGGATTCCGGAAGAAGTCATCACAGCCGTCCTTAGTCACACCAACATTGTAGATGTCGTATCTAAGCACGTTCATTTAACGAAACAGGGCAAGTATATGAGAGGACTGTGCCCTTTTCACTCCGAGAAGACACCATCATTTACCGTAACACCGGAAAAGCAGATCTTCCATTGTTACGGATGCGGCAAGGGCGGTGGTGTCTTCAAGTTCGTGATGGAGATCGAAGGAGTGTCATTCCCTGAAGCAGTCAGGATGTTAGCTGAAGATGCAGGGATCCCCATCACATGGGAACTGCGGCCGCGCGAGCGGGATGAACATGCTGAGGAGAAACAGCAGTTATACAATGCCCACGAGTTAGCCAGCCGCTGGTTTCATCATGTGTTGATGAGCACCGAACAAGGCAGACCAGCACTAGAATATCTTCGCAGCAGAGGCTTCAGCGACAAGCTGATCAGCACCTTCCAGATTGGATACGCACCGCAGATGTGGGACGCGTTGACAACATTCCTGCAGAAGCGAGAGTTTGCTCTCCCTCTTATGGAAAAGGGCGGATTAGTTGCTTTTCACGAAGAGCGAAATCAATATTATGATCGGTTTCGCGACCGCATCATGTTTCCGCTGCATGATGAACAGGGGCGAATCGTAGGATTCGCAGGAAGAGCAATTGGGGATATCCAACCGAAATATCTCAACACCTCAGAAACGCCCATCTTCCACAAGAGCCGCTTATTATACCAATTCCACGAAGCTAAGAGCACCATACGCAAGAACAACCAAATCGTGCTTTTCGAAGGGTATGTTGATCTGATCAAAGCATGGGAAGCTGGCGTGCACAACGGTGTCGCCAGTATGGGCACCGCGTTGACGGAAGAACATGTGAAATTGATCCGTCGATATGCTTCACGTGTCGTCATCTGTTATGACGGTGATGATGCGGGCATTGAGGCCGCGTATAAAAGCCTGTTGCTGCTTGAGCGGGCGGGGCTTGCCGTGAATGTGGTGATGCTTCCCGATCGCATGGACCCGGATGAATACATCACTAAGTATGGCGGGGAATGTTTCCGCCATGAAGTGATGCATGGGGCTATGTCCGCTGTTCGCTTCAAACTGCTGTATCTAAAGCGCAACTTCAGCTTGCACAGCGAAGACGGGAAGCTGCGGTATATCCGATCGGCATTGAGGATTGTCGCTGCCTTGCGCTCGCCTGTGGAACGGGAATATTATCTCAAGGAGTTGGCCGAAGAGTACAACTTCTCCCTAGACACGCTTAAACAGGAGCTGTACGCACTGCTGCGCTCTTCGCAAAAATTGCCGCCAAACGGGGATAATATAGGAAAACCGTGGAATAATGGTATGAATAACAGGAGAGAAGAGGTTACACGTCCGGCATTGCGTCCAGCATATTATAATGCAGAACGCAATCTATTAGCTGCTATGCTGCAGGATGCAGAGATCGCTCATCTGGTCCAAGAACGATTAGGGGACGCCTTTAATGTCGAGGCTCACGCAGCTCTAGCTGCTTATATATATCGTTACTACACGGAACATGACACCCTGGAGATGCCATCCTTTCTGGTAACGCTGCAAGATGACGAGCTGGAACGTTTAGCAACATCACTGTCTATGGAAGACGCTGCAGCCGTGATGAATGAGCGGGCCCTGGAGGATCATATCAGTCAGATTAAGAAAGCTCCGATGCAGCAAGCGATCGAACACAAAAAAGAACAATTACAGCGTGCTGAGCGTTCCGGTGACGTCGCAACCGCAGTACAGATTGCAGAAGAGATTATCACCCTGGAGAAAAAGCTGAAAGACATGCAGCTATAACGAATCTAGGGAGGAGGGAGTTGAACCATGGTAAGCAAACAAGAGACACAAGATACAGAGATGACGCTTGAACAGGTTAAGGAGCAGTTGATTGAGCAGGGCAAGAAGCAACACGCTCTTACTTATAAAGACATCATGGAGCGGTTGAGCCCGTTCGATCAAGATCCCGATCAGATGGATGAGTTTTACGAACAGCTGGCGGATCTCGGCATCGATATCGTGAATGATGAGGACGAGATCGAACGCTTGCGTTCCGTGGATGAAGATGACGTTCACTCCGGAGAATATGATGATTACGAATATGATGATGATCTGTCTCTGCCGCCCGGCGTGAAGATCAACGATCCCGTAAGGATGTATCTGAAGGAGATCGGACGCGTGCCGCTTCTGACAGCAGAAGAAGAGATCGAGCTCGCCAAGCGGATCGAGCAGGGGGATGAGGAAGCAAAACGCCGTCTGGCTGAAGCGAATCTGCGCCTCGTCGTAAGCATTGCGAAGCGATATGTGGGACGGGGGATGCTCTTCCTCGACCTGATCCAAGAAGGGAATATGGGACTGATCAAAGCCGTCGAGAAATTCGACCATCAGAAAGGTTTCAAATTCAGCACTTATGCTACTTGGTGGATCAGGCAGGCGATCACGCGTGCTATTGCTGATCAGGCGCGTACGATTAGGATCCCTGTGCATATGGTGGAGACCATCAACAAGCTGATCCGCGTATCCAGGCAATTGCTACAGGAGCTGGGACGCGAACCGACGCCGGAGGAGATCGCCAAGGAGATGGATCTCAGTCCGGAGAAGGTGCGGGAGATCATGAAGATCGCACAGGAACCGGTATCCTTGGAGACGCCGATCGGCGAAGAGGATGATTCACATCTAGGTGACTTCATCGAAGATTCCGAGGCGCTGGCACCCGCAGACGCAGCAGCCTATGAACTCTTGAAGGAACAGTTGGAAGAAGTGCTCGAGACGCTGACCGAAAGAGAAGAGAACGTGCTGCGACTTCGCTTCGGACTTGATGACGGGCGCACAAGAACCCTTGAAGAAGTCGGCAAGGTCTTCGGTGTTACCCGTGAGCGTATCCGTCAGATCGAAGCGAAGGCGCTTCGCAAGCTGCGCCATCCAAGCCGCAGTAAGCGGTTGAAGGATTTTCTCGAATAAGGTTAGTTGCTCATAAGGTTGGTTTCTCATAAGGTTGGTTGCTCAAGCGTGCATGCCCTTTCTGCATTTGCAGAAGGGTTTTTTGCCATATGGGGCGAATCCCTGTATATTGAACCTGTATCCTATATATCGTAATTGCTATGCATCTAATCTCTGTGTATACAGTCATCTTGGTGTATACAGCCGTGTATGTGCAGATGTAAGCCACAACCTAATCATGAGGTGAACCATTCATGGATCAGGATAAGCGCAGGATCATCATCCAAGAGATCAAGTATTGGAAGGCGAGCAGGCTGCTTCCTGTGCATTACTGCGACTTCCTGCTAAATCTATACGGCGGCAAGATTGAAGCTGCGGCTTCCTCCCAACCGGAGACCGCCAAATCTCTGGGCAGCGGGAGGTCCGCCGCATATTGGGTGCTAGGACTTGGGAGTATTGCCATATTTTTTATCATCGCTATTAATTTTAACGCTTTTCCCTTGCCAATGCAAATCCTCAGCGGCGGAATCTTCATCTTGCTTTTTCTCTTCCTCGGCATCAAGGCCGTGAAGAGAAATATCGCTGCTGCCTATCTCAGCTTAGGAGCGGGCTGCTTCCTCTTGCTGCTGCTCGGCGAGTGGATACTGATCCAGCAGGGGTTGGACGATGCGGCTTTGATGATCGGGTATCTTATGATATGTACCCTTCTATGGACTATGCTCGGTATGATCCTGCGTCTTGGCTTCCTGCAGTTTTGCGGCTGGACAGGGTTGCTCTTCGTCTACAGCTGGCTGCTGGCGGGTCTGATGGATCCGCTGTATACCTGGCTGCTGCAGCTGGCATGGATCGTGTGGGCCGGATTGTTTATCGCTTTGGGATGGCTTGTACGGGAGCGGAACCGCTCGATGACGAGGGTGTTTTTCATCATGGGTTTGCTCTCCTGGATCGCTCCTGAGATCATGGCTGCAGCGGCGGGAGCAGCAGATCCAGCGATAGAAGCAGTAACCGAGACTTATCTGCCGCAGGCAGTTCTTATCGGCAAAATCCTTGTTACAGGGGTCATACTATACATCATACGGAATATATGGACAGAATGGGTTGTATAAAATGATAAAACTATCCAAAAGACTATCAGCAATTGCTTCTCTTGTGCCGCCAGGCAGCGTACTTGCTGATATCGGCACCGATCATGCCCTGCTGCCGGTTTATCTCGTGCAGCAGGGCATCATTCCGCGCGCGGTTGCCGGCGAACTCAATGCCGGCCCCTTCGAAGCGGCGCGGCAGCAGGTCACAAGAAGAAATCTTGACGATCGGATCTCCGTGCGCAGAGGGGACGGATTGAGCATCCTTGAACCGGGAGAAGCAGAAACGGTAACGATCGCCGGCATGGGCGGCGGTCTGATCGTCGATATCTTAAGCGCAGGTTTGGAACGGCTGAGGGGTGTCCGGACCTTAATCCTGCAGCCGAACGTAGCGGAGGATGCCGTGCGGCGTTGGCTGATCGACCATGACTATGTGCTGACTGATGAGTTGATCATCGAAGAAGACGGCATCGCCTATGTCATCTTATATGCGCTTCATGAGCAAGCAACAGAACGCACGAATGCAGAAGTCTATAAGACGCGCCTGCTGACAGGCGGCTTCGAAGCGACGGAAGAGGATCTCGTCCGCTTCGGTCCGTATCTGTTGGAGCGGATGGACGAGTCCTTCATCCGCCGCTGGCGCGAAGAGAAGGATAATTTGCTTAGAATCAAGCAGCGAATCGAAACTTCGGCCGAATCTCCTGAGGCGAAGCAGCGCCTTGCGGCCATCGAGCAGGAAATCCAAAGAATCACGGAGGTGTTGAAATGTTCGCACATGGACAGACCGTCATCCAGATGATGGAGAAGCTGGCCCCCAAACATTATGCAGAAGAATGGGATAAGGTAGGCCTGCAGGTCGGCACCCTGCAGAAACACGTGAAGAAGGTGCTTGTCGCTCTGGAAGTCACCGATGTGGTAGTGGAAGAGGCGATCCGCGAACAGGCCGATCTGATCATCACCCACCATCCCTTGATCTTCCGTCCTCTGTCCCATCTGATCGTTGACTACGCCCAGGGGCGCAAGCTGGAGAGGTTGATCAAGCATGATATCGCCGTCTATGCTGCGCATACGAATCTCGATATTGTTGACGGCGGCATGAATGATTGGATGGCGGAGGCCCTTGGGCTCAGCGACGTGAAGCCGCTGGCAGAGACCCATACGGAGAAGCTGTATAAGCTGGTCGTGTTCGTTCCCCTTGATCACCAGGAACGGGTGCTGCAAGCGATGTTCGAGGCAGGGGCTGGATGGATCGGCAATTACAGCCACTGCAGCTTCAATATCGAGGGAACGGGAACGTTTCTGCCTCAGGAAGGGACGGATCCCTTTATCGGTCAACAGGGCCGGATTGAACGGGTGAAGGAGATGAGGATCGAGACGATCGTACCGGAAGGGGTGCGCAGCAAGGTTGTGCAAGCGATGTTGAAGGCTCATCCTTATGAAGAGGTCGCTTATGATATCTATCAAGTGGATCTTCGCGGCAGAACCTTCGGGCTGGGCAGGGTCGGCAGGTTATCCGAGGCGAAGCCGCTGGCGGAGTTCGCTGCTCAGGTGAAGGAAGCCTTTAACGTATCCGCAGTACGAGTCGTCGGTGATCTCGATCGCACGGTGCAGAAAGTGGCTGTGCTCGGCGGTTCCGGCAGCAAGTATGTGCGGGATGCTTTGCGTGCCGGCGCCGATGTCTATGTGAGCGGCGATATCGATTATCATACGGCACAGGATGCCCTAGCCGACGGCATCAGCATCATCGATCCCGGGCATCATGCAGAGGAGATCATGAAGGAACGAGTCGCGGCGTATCTGCAGGAGAAGCTGAATGAAGCTGGTTACGAGACGGAAGTGCTTGCATCCAACACGCCGACGGATCCATTCCAGCATCTGTGATCAGTGATCTGCATGTCGCGTAAGTCCTTTCGGTTGCTTATCATGCGAGGCGAAGGTCGAAGTATGAATCAACAATAACTATCGTCTCAGCTTGATTCACGTCGTTCCGTTCTGCGCGAATCACCAATCATTACTAGTTGAATATCGGACGGTTAAGATGGTATACTGAAACTTACGTCGAGGAAGTTTGACAGACAATCGCTGGCGGCCGAGAGGCCGCGAGAGGAAAGTCCGGGCTCCACAGGGCAGGATGCTGGATAACATCCAGTCAACGCGAGTTGAAGGATAGTGCCACAGAAATGGACCGCCGATGGCGTGAGCATTTCACGCACAGGCAAGGGTGGAACCGTGGTGTAAGAGACCACGAGGGGCTCTGGCGACTTAGTCCCTGGTAAACCCCATCCGGAGCAAGACCTAGAGGAACGCAGCAGCCTCATCGGCTGCAGTCCTGGCCCGGGACGCGTTCGGGTTGGTCGCTTGAGCCGTGTAGCAATACACGGCCTAGATAGATGATTGTCACTTCGAGTGGGAGGATAAAACCGCGAACACCACTGAAGTACAGAACCCGGCTTACGGCAAACTTCCTCATCACTCCTTTACATAGCAAAATTCAAAACGGCGGTACAGGATTCATTCCTTTGCCGCCGTTTCTTTTATTCGTAGCGGTAGATGATCCGCATGATCCCGCGTTCCAGGTTAGTTGACCAGTTAACGAGGGATTGCCCGCCGCCGTTTACTGTCGTTTGCAGAGCTCCGGCGATATCGATTTGGCCGTATCCGTAATAGATATCATGACCGGGATCGCCCAGATCCACACAGGTGGCGCGCATCAGTTCCATGATCTGTTCATTGGTCAGGTCAGGGTTAAGCCCGCGGATCATCGCCGCCAGTGCTGCAGCATGGGGACTGGCCATGGACGTGCCGGAGAGGGCTGCATATTGGCTGCCGGGGTAGGTGCTGGCGATGCTGACTCCGGGGGCAGCGGCATCCACGTATGAGCCGTAATTCGAGAACTGCGCGAGCTGCTGGTTATAATCGGTAGCTCCGACGGCGAACACTTCCGGATAGGCCGCCGGGTAGCCGGGTGACTCCGTAAAGTCGTTTCCTGTAGCGGCCACGAGTACGACATCCCGCTCGTAGGCATAGCGGATGGCATCATGCAGGAATTCCGATTGTGCGTAGTTGCCCAGGCTGAGGTTAATCACATCCGCACCGTGATCAGCGGCCCATATGATGCCCTGGGCTACAGCATAGGTGCTTCCTGCCCCCGATGCATCCAAAACTTTCACCGGCATGATCCGCGCATTGGGCGTCAGCCCGGCGATGCCTTCGAAATTGTTGATTCTCGCCGCAATGATGCCCGCAACGTGTGTGCCGTGACCTACATCGTCCATGGCATCAGCGTTTTGAGTGTAGACATTATATCCTTCCGTCAATCTCCCCTCTAGATCCGGGTGGTAGAGATCGACACCGGTATCCACGACAGCGACGATCACTTCATTGCCCTGTTCCGCAAGATCCCAGCCCGTCTCCGTATGAATCGCGGGCAGATTCCATTGATACTGGGAATAGAGCACATCGTTAGGGGGAGCTGCGTTCGTGACATAGAGATAATGGGGTTCGGCATAATGAATCTCATGATGTTTCAGGAAGTAATCCCGCATTTGCTCCATCGTGTACTTCTGAGAATGGAAAATGTACGCGTCCCCGGATTGATTCTTCACTTCGGCTGTAAGCTGCCTGCTGATCTCAGCCAGCATCTCTTCCGTCGGCTGTCTGATGAAGCGCACTACGATGTCATGTTTGTAATAGTGACTGATATCTTCATTTTCTTCCGGATGATCAACATCCACCTTGCGCAGCGTGTCCGAATCCGCTGCTTGGATCCCATAGCGTTCATCGCTCGGATAGGGGACGATGCGCAGATTCTCCCGCTGTTTGACATGCACCTGATCCAAGATGTGCTGCTTCACTGCACTTAAGACGTAACCGGCATTGGCTGAGGAAGGCACAGCTGTGACGAGATAAGGGCCTTCATCCGTATTGATTCGCGGCGATTCATATTCGCGCTTGGCCATCGCCGATTCTCGGGCCAAATCCACATACGGCCGCACTTCTTCAGGAAGATCCTCCTGTTTGCCTTGATGCATCGTCAATTTGCCGTCGCTGGCCTCGATATATTGCATATGGGGATGACGTTGCTGCATGACGGTCAATTGGTCTGTTCCTGCCGCCGGGTTTTCCTCCAGGTTGGTTATGATGTTTTGTAAGTTTAGTTTGCATTGATTTCGGCACAACTGCTCCGTGAGTTGGAGGTCCTGTGCCAGCATCTGCTGCTTATATTGAATTTCTAATGCGCTGCTCATCCTGCCTTCAGGTGTCTGTTCACCCGGCGGCTGTTCATTCGCCGTTCTCGGCCAGAAGAGAACAACCAGGGCGATCACGGCGATCCCGGCAGCTATTCTTCTCCAATAAGATCTCATTGAGAATCACCGCCTCATAATGGTTTCATATCTGTTCTTATTGTTGCTACAGAGCCCAGGGATTTATGTCCGAACAAATATTGGGTGATAAGCGGCTGGGGAATAGACAGATTAAACAGTTTCCATTAAGTAAGCAGCTCGAATGCCATAATAAACATTGATATCAAAATTCAGTGCAGGATTCGGCAGATTCCCAGCGGATATGAGGTATAGGTTGGGCTCAGGAAGGAGACATTGATTAAGGGGTGATAAAACAGATGCCGCAGGTAAAATGCAGTGTAGCGAATTGTGCTTACTGGACTTCGGGCAACAACTGCACGGCGGAACTGATCATGATCGAAATCGACAAACATGCGAATGCGAAGCTCGACAGTGAGTTCGCCGGCGAAACCTTCGACACCGAGCATCAAGACTATGCTGCTGCAATCCAGGAGACTTGTTGTCATACCTTTAAACCCAAACATTAACGCACCTGCACAAATCAAAAAATCTGTACACGACAAAGCATTTCATCAGTATACGAGAAATCATTGCTCCCGCACACGGAAACCATGCACACGAGAAACATGCACAGGAAACATGCATAAAACGCGAAGCATCTCTACCCGCGAAAACAACACCTAAACATGAATAAGCCAGGTGATGGACATGTCGGCAAGCAAGGGCAAGAAGCGCCGTGCTCACAATACCAAATCCAAAAAGCACAGAGACAGCGAAGCTGCAGCGGAACTTACGCCTCTGTTAAAAGAGCGTGAGGGGGCCGACCGGGCCTTCCTGCAAGAGGAGGAAACAGCGGCTGGCGAGAACCAACGCATCCTTGGCTGGCTGGCGTTGGCTTTGTCCGTTGCTTCCCTGTTCGTGTTGCCGCAGTGGTTCGGGCTTGCCGGAATCGTATTGGGCGGAGCAGCATGGTTCACGAACGCCAGAGGATTAGGGATCTGGTCGATCATCATCGGCTCCATCTCGCTGCTGGCTTATATCGTCCTTTTCCCTTACTATTCCTGAGCTGAGACATGATGACACCGCTGTTGGACCAGCGCAGATCCCCATGGGATCTGGCGCTGGTTTCTTGTTTTGCTGCCCACTTTCACCCATATATGCCCAGCGGCTGCCGCCAAGCCTCCTTGCAGCTATGGAACATCTAAGCAAAAAGGTGTACAATGGTACGCGGAATTGAGAACGGCAGATGACAATTAGAAGAGCAAGCAAGGAAAGGGAGTCAATATGATATACTTTGATTACAGTGCAACGACCCCGGTTCATCCCGAGGTTATACGGACGATCCAAGAGGTGTTAACCCGCTATTACGGCAATCCGTCTTCCTTGCATGGACTGGGCGTTCAGGCGGAGCTTCTCCTGACCCGCGCCCGTCAGCAGATCGCCGATCTGCTCCAGGTGCCGAAGGAGACGATCATCTTCACATCCGGCGGTACTGAGAGCAACAATCTGGCGATCAAAGGTACTGCTCTCCGATGGCAGCAACGAGGGAAACATATCATCACCACAGCCATCGAACACGCCTCTGTCTATGAACCGGCGATGCAGCTTAGACAGATGGGATTTGATGTCACGGTGCTTCCCGTCGATCAGAACGGACAAGTTCACCCCGAACAGGTTGAGAAAGCGATCCGCGAGGATACGATCCTGGTCAGCATCATGCATGTGAACAACGAGATCGGTACGATCCAGCCGATCGCCAAGATCGGGGAGATGTTGAAACGGTATCCGAAAGTGCTGTTCCATGCCGATGCGGTGCAAGCCCTCGGCAAGATCCCGGTGCGGCCCGAGGAGCTGGGTCTGGATCTCATGAGCCTTGCAGCGCACAAATTCCGCGGACCCAAGGGAATCGGCATCCTGTACAAGAGAGAGTCCCTCGATATCGATCCGCTGATTGCCGGCGGCGGTCAGGAAGGGGGACTTCGTTCCGGTACGGAGAACGTGGCTTATATCGTCGGGATGGCCAAGGCGATGCGTCTTGCCATCGACGAGCAGGAACAGACTCTCGCGCATGTGCGGAAGCTGAAGAACCGGCTGCTTGAACGGCTCCGCGGGCTTCAGGGCGTGGTCGTCAATTCTCCCGTCGATGAACGCCTTGCCGTGCCGCATATTGTGAACGTGTCCTGTCCTGGATTAAAATCTGAAGTCATCGTACATGCTTTGGAACAACGCGGATTTTATATCTCTTCGCGCTCTGCCTGCTCTTCTGCTGAGGAGAAACCAAGCCGCGTGCTGCTGGCCATCGGGGCCTCCGAAGCGCAAGCAAGCAGCGGACTGCGCATCAGCATCGCCAAGGAACATACGGCCGAGGACATCGACCGCTTGGCCGAAGCTTTGGATGAAGTTACTAAGGAATTAAGATCTATAAACTGAATCTGCGTGGTGCAATCATGAATTCGTTGCTTTATGCATGGTTGAGTATGTAATCGATATTTCGACATCATATCAGCAGTTGGAGGTTATTATGCAGCCTGAACTTATTCTGCTCCGTTTTGGAGAATTAACCCTTAAAGGACGTAATCGCTCGCGTTTCGAGGATATGGTAATCTCGCATATACGCAAGCTGACCGGCGACTATTCTGAGATTCGCATCGTTAAGACCTATGGCAGAGTGTATATTCAATTAAACGGAGCGCCATATGAAGGCGTTGCTCAGCAGCTGAAGAAGGTGTTCGGTCTGCGCAGCTTCAGTCCCGTCATGCGGGCTGAGCTGGAGCTTGCGGATATTCAGCGCACCGCTCTGCAGGTGATGCAGAATCTGCCGGAGAAGCCCAGGACCTTTAAAGTCATCTCGCGCAGATCGTATAAGCAGTTCGAATACACATCGATGGAGTTAAACCGGCACGTCAGCGGTTATGTTCTCAGCCGCACGCCTGATCTGAAGGTCGATGTTCACGAACCGGATGTGGAACTGTGGGTGGAAGTGCGGCAAGAGGGCGTCTACGTATTCTCGGAGATCGTCTATGGCTTGGGCGGTTTCCCCTACGGCAGCAATGGCAAAGCGATGCTTATGCTTTCCGGGGGCATCGACAGTCCTGTTGCGGGATGGCTGGCGATGAAGCGGGGCTTGCGCATTGAGGCAGTTCACTTTCACAGTTACCCTTATACAAGTGAACGGGCCAAACAGAAGGTCATCGAGCTTACTCGCAAACTAAGCACATATGCGAAGGAGATCCGCCTTCATCTCGTTCCTTTCACTGAGATTCAGGTCGGATTTAAGGAGGAGGCGCCGGAGAGACTGCTCGTCACGCTGATGCGGCGGGCGATGTTCCGTATCACGGAACAACTGGCTGTGCGCAATGATGCGCTGGCGATCGTAACCGGAGAGAGCCTTGGACAGGTGGCCAGCCAGACCCTTAAGAGCTTGAATACGATCGAACGAGCGGTAGCGATTCCGGTGCTGCGGCCGCTGATTACGATGGACAAGCTCGACATCATCCGCATCGCGGAAGAGATCGACACCTACAAGATCTCGATTCTGCCCTATGAGGATTGCTGTACGATCTTCCAGCCCCGTTCGCCGAGCACGCATCCAAATCTCGAGCTTGTCGAGAAGATCGAACGAGGTCTCCCTTGGCTTGATGAGCGAATTGCCGAAGCCGTGGAACATACAGAACTGATGGTGATCAGCGAAGAAGCGGAGACGAGCGAACTGGATGATTTATTCTAATCCTTTGAGGAATTTCACTGAACGGCAACTGGTAATTATGCACAATATCTTGTAAAATAAAACTGACAACCGGTTCGTTCAATGCACCAAGGAACAACAGAACTACAGACAACATGCTGACCTGTCATTTCCTTCTTCCTGCTAGTCCGGTTAGAACGACAGAAGGGGTTTGATCGATGCGCACGAATCGTTTTTCCTTAGGCGTAGTTATCATCCTGTTCGGAATCTTCATCCTGCTTGGCAAGCTGGGCGTGATCAATTTTATCTGGAGCATCATTTGGCCGATCTTCATCCTGATCCCGGGACTGCTATTCCATATGTTTTACTTCACCAGGGTGATGCCGGCAGGGGTGCTCATTCCCGGAGGGATCTTGGTCACCATATCGCTGCTCTTTTTCTATTGCACGATCTTCGGCTGGGATTCCATGAAGTACTTATGGCCGGGCTTCATCCTCGCCGTTGCAATCGGCTTGTATGAATACTACTTGTTCTCCGATGATCAGCCGCAAGGTGCTTTGATCGCCGCGATTATCCTTGGCATCATCGCCATCGTCTTCTTCGGGATGACGCTGATGGCCACGAACGGGATCTATATCATCGCCATCGCGCTGATCCTTATCGGATTATATATGATCTTGCGCAGACTTAAGCCCTATTGACGATGCTTGGACTATGCTTGGTAACGGAATGATGTTCGGAAACTAACCGAATCGAACATTGTCAGATCATAGATAATCTTATATAATAATATAAGCTTCTTGCGAAGTTTAACGTTTGCAGGGTAATGAAGGCGTCGGAAGTCCTGTCCGACGCCTCTTTCATGACCACAATTCGTTTCTTGGCATGGTTGTTGGATATGTTCTCTCGATCGAGGTGACAATTATTACAGTAATCATCTTACCCATCGATGCGAATCTGTTCATCGAGGGGATTGTTTGCTAACATAGAAAGGAATTAAAAAAGATGCATGACAGAAAATTTATACGCAACATTGCAATCATTGCTCACGTCGATCATGGTAAGACTACATTAGTCGACAAACTTCTCCAGCAATCAGGTACTTTTAGAGAGAATGAAGCCGTCGCAGAGCGGGCCATGGACTCCAATGAGATCGAGCGAGAGCGCGGCATCACGATCTTGGCGAAGAACACGGCGATTCGTTACCGCGATTATCTGATCAATATCGTGGATACTCCCGGACACGCGGACTTCGGCGGCGAAGTCGAGCGAATCGTGGGGATGGTGGACGGCGTGCTGCTCGTGGTGGATGCTTTCGAAGGCTGCATGCCGCAGACGAAGTTCGTGCTTCGCAAAGCGCTCGACCACGGCCTCACGCCGATCGTTGTCGTCAACAAGATCGATCGGCCGAATGCAAGACCGGAAGAGGTCGTCGATGAAGTGCTTGATCTGTTCATCGAACTGGAAGCCAGCGATGAACAACTGGACTTCCCCGTTGTTTATGCGTCGGCTCTGAAGGGCATCGCTGGACTCAAGCCGGACGCTTTGGATCAAGACATGGAAGTTCTATTCGACATGATCGTGCAGCATATACCGGCGCCTCATGAAGAGGTGAATGGAGCACTGCAGTATCAGGTGACGTTGCTGGATTACAATGAGTACCTCGGACGTATCGCCATCGGCCGCGTGAACCGCGGCATCATCCGTCAGGGACAAGCGATAACGATTATGAAGCGGGACGGCGGCATCAAACCGGGACGCGTGGAGAAGCTCTTCGGATTTAATGGTTTGAAGCGGATAGAGATCGAGGAGGCGGGTGCTGGAGACATCGTTGCCGTAGCCGGCGTGAAGGATATCAATATCGGCGAGACCCTGGCCGATCCAGCGAATCCGGAAGCACTGCCGATGCTGGACATCGATGAGCCGACGATGCAGATGACCTTCCTGGTCAATAACAGTCCCTTCGCTGGCCGCGAAGGCAAATGGATCACGTCGCGTAAACTGCGTGAGCGGCTGCTCCAGGAGCTGGAGTCCGATGTGGCCTTGCGCGTAGAAGAGACCGACAGCCCGGATGAATTCATCGTCTCCGGGCGCGGCGAACTCCACCTCGGCATCCTGCTTGAGAATATGCGCCGCGAAGGCTTCGAACTGCAGGTTTCCAAACCCCAGGTCATCATCAAGGAGATCGACGGCGTGCCCCATGAACCGATCGAGCGTTTGGTCATCGATATTCCTGAGGAAAGCATGGGCGCGGTGATGGAGAGCTTGGGCGAGCGCAAGGCGGAGATGATCAACATGACCAGTAACGGCAGCGGTCAAGTTCGCTTGGAATTTCTGATCCCTTCCCGCGGCTTGATCGGTTATCGCACTCGCTTCATGACGCTCACTCACGGCTATGGGATCATGAACCATGCTTTTGATCACTATGCGCCTTACGACGGCACGGAAGTCGGGGGCAGACATCAAGGCGTGCTCATCGCCAGCGAGACCGGTGTTGCTTCTACCTATGGGATCTTGTCGGTGGAAGACCGCGGCGTGTTGTTCGTCGAGGCTGGAACCGAAGTTTACGAAGGTATGATCGTCGGTGAGCATAACCGGGACAATGATATCATCGTCAATATCTGCAAGGAGAAGGCGCTCACCAACGTCCGTTCGGCAACAAAGGAAGAGACGGTGAAGGTCAAGGCGCCGCGCAAGATGTCTCTTGAACAGGCGCTCGAATATCTGGACGATGATGAATATTGCGAGATTACACCTCTGTCCATCAGACTGCGCAAAAAGTATCTCAACAAAAGCGAACGTGCACGTTATGAGAAACAGCGCAAGATGAAAACTCAAATATCCGACTAATCGAATTCGTTTAAGCGAAAGGGGTATCAGCCTATGCCTAAGAACACGGAAGGGCTGGCTCTGTGGTTAGCGGAACACCCGCTGATCACCTATCTGTTCATAGTAGGTTCTATGATCTATATCTTCAATGCGGTTTTTCGTCCGCGTAAACTTCCGCTTCTTAAGGACGCACTCGTGTACGGATTGATCCTGCTCGGGGGTTGGCTTCTTCTGTTCTTCCAGACCCGCGTAGGATTGCCGATTGCGCAGGGGTTTGCCGTGGCCCTTGTGCTGATGTTGATCGTGCGCATCCGCAGCTTGTTCGCGCGGCGTGCCGCAGGACCGAATGCGAAACCCGAAGATTCGGCGCCGATGAATGAAGCGGGCAGGTGAGCATAGATGAGGTTGCATGATGCGCTGTTTAATTGGCTGCAGATGGCGATCGTTGTGGAAGGTCGTCCGGATGACCGCTCAGCCCATGACACGCTGAATTTTTTCGCAGAGATTCTGGCCGAGGATCATCAGGTGGATCGGGTAGAGATCATCAAGAAGGACGATACGATGATTCACGTACGCTACGGCAATGCAGAAGGAACCAAAGTGCAGCTGTTCAACCGCGAGGCGGCGGAACAGCTGCTTCATGAGATCAATGCGAATCCGAAGTACAATTCATAGCTCATAATACTTAAACAAGGAAACAGGTGTGCGATATGGCAGAATTACAACGAACTGCCCCCGTATCGCGAAGGAGCAGGCATAGAGGCAAATCCAGGGGCAAGAAGAAGGTCATCATTCTATCTATTCTCTTAATCATCTTAGGAGCAATCTTCATCTATGCCGCGAACATCGCGGGCAAATACAACAACCTGATGGATCAGATCTCCGCTCAGGATCCCGAGGACGGGGTAACCGACGACGTCTACGGCGACAGCAGCAGCGTGAAGCTGCCGAAGGTGGACAGCGAGGTGACGACGATCCTCCTGCTTGGGACCGATAACCGGCCGAGGCTGGGCAGTTTGAACACAGACGTCATCATGCTCGTCTCCCTTCGTCCGGATCCAAGATCCGCTGTCATCGTATCGATGCCGCGTGATACGTATATGGATCCAACGGGCTGGAAGGCAGGCAAGGCGAACGGATTCTACGCAAAGGCGAGAAGCGTGAACAAGGACAAAGCGTATACCTATGTCCGCGAGATTTTCGGGGAATTTTTCGATGTGCCGATCGACTACGTTGTGGAGATCGATTTTAAGGCCTTTGAAGACATTATCGACGCCTTCGGCGGAATCACCGTCGATGTCGATATGGATATGCGCTACGTCGATCCTACCGACGGAACGAACATCAATCTGAAGAAGGGCAGACAGTTGCTGGACGGCAAACAAGCGCTGGATTTCGTACGATATCGCAAGTCGAACGACGGGACCAAGGAATCCAGCGACTTTGAGCGTAATATGCGGCAGCAGCAAGTGATCTCGGCCCTCGTCGCAAAGATCAAGTCCATCGAAACGGTCTTCCGCATCGGCGAAGTATTGGACGCCGCAGGCGCCAATATCAAGACGTCCATCCCGCGGAAGGAGATCGAGTCCTTAATTCGAACCTATGTCGGGATCAAGAACGAAGATATCGAATTCCTGCGCCTGGAAGGCACATGGCGGAGTCCTTATGTGTGGCCGAACAAGGACAGCTTGAACGAGATCAAACAGAAGCTTAAAGATCATCGGGTACCCTTGCAATAGAACTCGCTGCTCTGTTGTGATATACTTCATATAACCAAGAGGATAGGAGGAGCAGTTCGTATGGCAGATCACATGACTTCGTTGTCGCAGCCAATCATGGATACGCTGCAACAAGAAACCTTTGTGGTGCTCAATACGATCGACAGCGAAACCGGGAATATTACTGCTAATGCGATATCCTGGATTACAGCTCCGTCGCCGGAGAAACTGCGCATCGCGATCGATCGGCGTTCGAGGCTCATTAACAATATCCAAACGAACGAGCGGGTTACGGTATCCCTGTTTGCGGCAGGATCCTTCTACTCGATCCAAGGCCGTGCTAAGATTATACAAGAGCAAATGGACGAGGTAGCGATCAAGCTTGCCTGCATCGAAGTGGAGATCGATGCGGTGTGGGATTCGATGTTCTATGGTTCCCGCATCACTGCTCCTCCGGAATACGAAAGAACCTATGATCAGCGTGCAGCTGACAAGTTAGATGCGCAGGTATTCGCTGCCCTGAAAAAGCCTAGTTGTTAAACTGGGCTTTTTTCGATTATTTAGGCATATAAGAAAAGTAATAATCTTCCGCTGGATTCAAGCGTATGATGTACCGTGCCGCTCGCGGAGACGCCTCGCACAAGCGGATGCCGGGACAAGAAGACCAGCCGTTGCACCTAAGTTTCACAGGTCTATCTCAGATCTATCTATTGTCAGCCGGCTCCTCCTCCGGCGTGATGATGTCGCTGGGGATCTGGGGCATGATGCGGCCGATGATCTCAGCTAGCTCATTGGCGAAGCCGGATACCGGATTGCCTGCTCGCACCTCGGCGGCGATGTTCTGGATCCGTTGATAGAGATCCATGTCTGCGGTGACGATGGCGTGTACACCGTAGGGATCCGTGCGCAGCGCCTCAGCTACAGAGTATTTGATCGTGCCAATTTGTGAGGCGTCCAGTACGCCGCTCACATCAACCCCGACGATGGCCGTATTGCCCAAGACCACACAGGTTGCTTCATGGACCTCGGGGATGCTGGCAGCCAAATCGGCCAAGCGCTCTGCCACCTCTTGCGGGTTTTTGATCTCTTTTTTCGGCGGTACGCTTTGTTTGACTTGAATTTGACGACTATCATCAGGAGGAGGGGAAGTTTCATCGTTATTCTGTTTGCCGCAGCCTGTAAGCAATACAGCGGTGCATATGACAGCAATCAACCATCTCATCTTGATCGTCCTTTCCATCAGTGATTCAGAGTATAGTGTTTGACGCTCATCTATGATCTATGCATGAACTGGGATTCGATAGTTATCCAATTTCAGGAGGGACGCCCTATGAAGAAGATCTTCGTGCTGGATACGAATGTGCTGCTGCATGATCCTCACGCAATATTTGCCTTTGAGGACAATGAGGTGCTCATCCCGGCAGTTGTGTTGGAGGAGATCGACAGCAAGAAGCGCCATGCAGATGAGATCGGGAGAAATGCCCGATATGTGTCCCGCCTGCTTGACAGCTTACGGCTTAGAGGCAGGCTGCATGACGGGATCGTCCTGGACAATGGAGGAACGATCAGAGTGGAGCTGAATCACCGCAGTTTCCAGAAGTTACAAGATACGTTTCTGGAGATGACCAATGACAACCGGATCATCGCGGTTGCCTTGAATCATCATCTTGAAGAACAAGAGAAGACGGCACCTCGGCCGGTGATCCTCGTCAGCAAGGACTCGCTCGTACGCATAAAAGCGGATGTGCTGGGTATCACGGCCGAAGATTATCTGTCGGATCGGATCGCCGCGGCGAATGAACTCTATCTCGGATACAGCACAGCTGAAGTGCACCCTTCGATCATCGATGAATTCTACACTTTCCGCACCCTTGAGACAGATCGCCTGCAGCTTGGGCATCGGCTGCATCCCCATGAATTCATCATCCTCAAGGATGAAACCGGGCCTTCTAAGTCGGCCTTGCTGAAGGTTTCCGCCGATTGCCGCAGGCTGGAGCCGCTGGTGTTCAGCCATGATGCGGTGTGGGGAATCACCGCCCGCAATGCCCAGCAGCGGATGGCTCTTGAGCTTCTGCTCCATGATGAGATCCCGCTGGTGACATTGACGGGCAAGGCCGGGACCGGCAAGACGCTGCTAGCCTTGGCTGCTGGTCTTATGAAGGTGGAGGATGAACATCGCTATAAGAAATTGTTGATCGCCAGACCCGTCGTTCCCATGGGCAAGGATATCGGTTATCTGCCCGGTGAGAAGGAAGAGAAGCTGCGGCCGTGGATGCAGCCGATCTATGATAATCTTGAGTATCTCTTCGAGACGAAGAAATCCGGGGATATCGAGAAAATCCTGGCCGGGCTGGGCAGCATTCAGGTGGAGGCGTTGACCTATATTCGCGGCCGTTCGATCCCGGGGCAGTTCATCATCATCGATGAGGCGCAGAACTTGTCGAAACATGAAGTGAAGACGATCGTCTCCCGCGTGGGGGAGGGCAGCAAGATCATCCTGATGGGCGACCCAGAGCAGATTGACCACCCGTACCTCGATGCTTCCAGCAACGGATTGACCTATGTGGTGGAGCGGTTCAAGGGAGAGCTGCTTGCCGGCCATGTGACCTTGGAGAAGGGCGAACGCTCCCAGCTTGCTCAGCTGGCTGCAGATCTGTTGTAGGATAGGGCATGTATAGATGGCATGTGACATTCGTGAGGTCCCATGAATCATGATGCTGAAGTGAAGCCGTTCTGATGCAGCACCGCGGCTCGATATGAGCTGTCGGGAAACTGCTGTGGGAACGGCTTCTTCGTATACACGGACAAGAATCAATAACAGCGAGGAATGATTTCTGGGAAGAATTTTAGGGAAGACGCGGCCTCATACGACGATCAGCCTAGAGATTAATCAAAAGATTAACGACAAGACATGACAGATTATGCTATGATGTAAGGGATGAATTCAACATGAAGATGTTGCCCTGAGGTATACGATCTGGACGAAAGGATGTGCCCCATGCCGATCAAGAGGATGGTAGTGATGGCAGCGTCCGTTTTGTTGTTATGTGCAACGGCGGTTTTACTTCGCGGCATCAGCAGGATGCCCGCCGATCAACCTTTCTTCGATGATTCGATGATTGCGGTCGTTACTGATCGCGAGCTGAGCGCTGAGGACATCGTTGAGCTCCACGTCGACGTCAGCATGAGCGATGAAGCTTTTCAGGTGTTGGAAGCGCTTAACAAAAGCTTCATGGAGCGCCATGCAGATATTCAAGTGATCATGAAGAACCATCCCAGCGACACCTTATATGAGCATCTGAAGCGTGCTTTTCGTCTGGGTGACGCAGCGGATATTATGCTGCTGGACAATGAGAAGGTGCTGCAATACGCTGTGTTGGCCAGATTGCAGCCGATGGATGATTATTATACCAGCGAATCGGAAGCGGAATATATCCCGACGCTGACGGAGCAGCTGCGCTGGAACGGGTATACGTGGGGCATCCCCTATCAAGTTCAACCTTATATCGTCGCCTACAACAAATCAGTTTGGTTTGAACTGACAGGCGAAGATCGGCCCGCTGGGATCGAACAGCTTATGCAAGCTTATCAGACAGGGCAGCTCATCTTTCATCCGCAGGATGTCAAGGTCTATGCCGTTCTGGCCTCTGCGATGGATGCTGATTGGCAGTTTGCGGAGCAGACGGGATCCAACAGCGGTGAGGATCTCGAGGCTTCGTATGATGAGAGAAGCCGGATAGACATGACTGAGACTGAGAGTGGTGCGGAGGATGCTGAGGCTAAGCATCTGGATTTCGATGAAACCATTGACAGTGTCCTCCAAGGAATCCCGTTGTCATCAATGAATCATGGTGAAGAAACCGTAAGCCTCGCTGTTCTGAAGGGAATATTGCTTGATGAGGACGGGATGGAACGGAAGATCGATGAGATGGCGGAGGATGTAAAGGTTGTAGAATCTGAAGGGGAACATGCGGCAGGAGAATTCCAAGAGGCGGAAGAAGCGCAAGCGGTGCCTGGGGCCGGCGTGTCCTTTGCAGCGAAATCTGCGGATGAGATCTGGGAGAAGCTCACCAGCGGGGAAGCGGCGGCGGCAGTCCTGCCGTTGCATGTATACAGCAGCTATGCCAACGAGGAAGTCTCGGCAATTCTGCTGCCGAGTTCCCGAGGGGATTACGTTTTCATCAGCGGGCAGAGCTTCGTCTTAGCGGCTGATGCTGTAGATCGCGAGGCGGCTTACCGCTGGATCCGGGAGATCATCGAAGGGTTTGAGCTGTGGTTTCCAGAACGTAATGCAGGCGGTTATCCAGCGAGCTTAGATGCCTATCGGGAGTTGACGCGGCAGCAGCGGGCACAGTTGGAACTCCTGATGAGGGCGGTAGAGGAGGGGAAGGCGCTTGCGCCCGATCCCCGCATCGATGACAAGCTGTCGATCGTCCAGGAAGTGTTGACCAGTAAGCAGGCCTACCTGCTCTCCATCGATGAGCTGGCCGCTTTAATCGAGCAGCGATTTGCGGACTTCGGCTGGATTAGGAACTAACCGTAAGCTCGAGGTCCGATTCCGCTATCTTCGCAAGACGAAAGAGATGCTCATGGTTCCGTCCTCAATGAGGACTTCCTTCGCTTGAATCTTAAAAGGCATATCCAGATAATCAGGATAGAAATTCAGATTGAATTGTTCGCTTAAGTCACGAATGGTGGTATCGGGCAGCTCGAAGCTGTTGTAGATCAGCGAGGTCAGATGGAAGAGGATGACATTGTCCTCCTCTTGTACTTCGTAATATCCACTTATGCTGATCGCAGTGCTATCTTTGCTCCCATAGGCGGTGAAATCATCATTCGCAAAGCTGAATGTGAAGTTCTCGAAGTCTTCCGGATTGTGCCTGCGGAAGAATTCGGTCAGCTCCTCATCGGTGATCGACAATACGAAACGGCCGCCTTTGAGAGAGATTTTGTTGCCCCTGATAAGCTCTTCCGGCAATTTGGTAATGATCGTCGCCAGTTCGCGGAAGTAATGCCGGAAGATCGGCAACCCTTCTTCTTCCCACACTTTCGTCAGCGCTTCGATCTGCTGCTTAATCGCGTCGGCGTCATCGCGCGCCGCCAGTTCTTGATCGAGCTGTTCTTGGAGTGCAATCAACCGTTCTCGCTGCGCAAGATATTCAGCCTTGACACTCCTTAGTTCTTGACGGTCTTCCTCGAGGCGGGTGAGCAGCCGCTTCAGTTCTTGGTAGACTTCTGCATGTTCCCGCAAGATCTTGCGTTCGTACTTGTAGATCAGAGACAGATAATAATAGGTCCGCAGGGCATCGTAGAAGTTATCTGCCTTGAGGATGAGCAGCCAGAGATGCTGGCGGTTGCCCTTATAGTAGGTGCGAAGCACCTTGCCCGCCTGTTCCCTCTTCGCCGCGACGATGACCTCTTGTTCGGAGATGCGCTGGGTGACGTCCTGGATCTCGATGGTCAGCTCTTCTTCCTTAGCGGTCAGACGATCGAGTTCCTGGTCGATCTCATAGATGGTAAGCCCTTTATTCAGCAGCTTACGGATTTCTTCGTCTGCCGAGATTTCCTCTGCCAGGACCGAAAGCGTACCAGCTTGGTACAGGCAGGTGAAGACGGCGAAATACATAACGAAGGCCATGACCAACCAACGCCGGCAAGGCATCGCAGTTTCCCCCTCCACATGAACATGTTCCCGTACGTTACGGGATGAGTTTCAAGATCTCCTCGATCGGCACGGTATCCTCCGGGATCGGCCGGACGAAGGTTGCCGGTTCATTGATCTGTGTCCAGATCACGCGCAGGTTCGCGTCATAACGGCTGTCAGTTGGGGTTCCCCCATCCTTTGACACCAGGGTGATATCCGCCGTCAACATAGCGATATATCCGGCCTCATCGATCGTAGCTTCCAAAGTGAAGCCGCGGTCGTCCGCAGGTCTTAAGTTCCCGCCTTTGGTCTCTGCGAAGGATGCCCATCTCCCAGCAACAGCTGTAGCTTGTGTTGACGTAAGGATCCCTATGCTTTGCCATTCTGCGAGGATATCCGGCATGGCTTTGCTCACAGCGGCGAGGAAGGCTTCCCAGTTCTGATCGTCGATGGTCAGCTTCACCCTGTAGTCGGTGCCTTCTATCGTCACGTTTTGGAACCATTTGCTGTCCATGGCTTCGATGAGATGGGCAAAGGAAGCAAGAAGCGGCTTAGCCAGATGCTTAGCAGCTTCAGGTGCCGGCAGCACAAAGTATTCCCCTTCCATATTAATCACGGGCACTTGGATATAGAGCTGTTCGTTGTCCAGCAGGATCGGCATGATGAATGAGCTGGAAGCATCGGCAGAAGTGAACTGCAGCGTTGCTTCACTTCGCACGGCGTCGAGATCGGTTACGCCGCTCCAGGCGATCTCGCCTTGTTGAAGCTGACCCAAGATGACTGCGGTATAAGGCTGATCACTGACATCAAAAGGCATGGCATCAAGGCGGAGCCGGAGTTTGCCGTCGATGTTGTAACTGGAGGCCTGCGCCTGTTGTGCGATGGCATCCAAGAGTTGTTCTTTGGATCTCTCTCCTCTGGAACAGGCGGAGAGTATCAGTGCTGTGATTATGATTGTGAATATTGCAGTTCGCATGCGACGATATTTCATATTCAACGGTACTCCCTTCTCTGAGTTATATCCATTATAATGCACAGAACCCCTGTTTGTCTTGTTGCAGGATGGGTATAATCGAACTCAAACAAGCTGAGATCAACATAGGCGGTTCTTACAAAGTAATGATTATAAAGTAATGATTATAGCAAAGTTCTATGCAGGCGGTGGTTTGAAGATGAGAGAAACTAAGGCTGCGGTGCCGCATCCTTCGCTTCGCGATTCGATACAAGCCGTGTTGCTTGCCCGGATGGCTGAGCATCCGCAGCAAGCGATACCATTCCGGGATTATATGGAGATCTGCTTGTATCACCCCATATACGGCTATTATATGCGGAATGAGAGGAAGATCGGCAAGGACGGGGATTTCTATACCAGCTCAGCGATCGGGACCGTGCTCGGTGATATCTTGGCTGAGATGTATATCCGATGGGCTGCGGAGAGGAATGATGAGCGGTGCTTGCTGGCGGAGTGGGGCGGTGGGGACGGGAGGTTGGCCAGACATGTCCTGGATCGGCTCCAGCGTCAGGATGAAGCGCTCTATCAGCGAACGGAGTTCTTGATGATCGAACGATCCCCATATCACCGAAGATTACAGCAAGCGGAGCTTGCCGCGCATCGGCGGAAGGTGCGCTGGCTCGATGAGGAGGAGTGGCGGAAGGAGTCGCCCTGGCGAAGCATCTACCTGTGGGCTAATGAACTGCTGGATGCGATGCCCGTCCATCGCGTGAAGATGACAGGCGGCGTGCTGCATGAAGAGTGGGTGCGTTGGGAGCAGGACGAGCAGCGGCTCGAGGCATGCTATTATCCAGCAGCGGAGGATCTGGTTCGTTATACTGCTGAGCAAGGCATCCGCCTGGCGGAAGGACAGCTTGCCGAACTGCGCTTGGATGCGGAAAGCTGGATCATGGAGCTCGGCAAGTGCCTTGCTGAGGGGGAGGTCACCTTGATCGACTACGGCGATGAAGCAGAGGAGATCTATGCCCCTCACCGCATGCTGGGCACGCTGCTGTGTTACTACCGCCATCAGGCCAGCGACCGGCCATATGAGCGCATCGGTGAACAGGACATCACCGCCCATGTAGATTTTACGGCATGCAGACGGGCCGCGGAAAAGGCAGGGTTCAGGGAGATCCGGCTTGAGACGCAGGCCGCTTATCTGCTGCGCGGCGGCGTCTTGAACTGGCTGCAGGATCATCATGATCCCGATCCCTTCAGTCCGGCTGCGCGAAGAAACCGTTCCATTCGCCAGCTGCTCCTCAGTGATCAGATGAGTGAATTGTTCAAAGTGATGACGATGCGCAAATCGTAACGGTAGTGACGTTTGAGACGACACTATTTGTTGTCTCACATATCGAATCGTATCATTCTCAAGCCATCATGATCTCCGTCGTTTCACGCGACTGTTGTACGATTCACCTGCCGTTTCCTGCACCGGATCTGATCGTCTGCACGTTTATGCGCACACGAAAAAGGGCTGTCCTGTAAGTCAGCTATGCCTGACTAATGGACAGCCCTTTCGTTGCTCAGCGGTCGATCTTCGAAGCTTAGAAAAATGCTCCGTAGGTCAATCCGACCGTGGATATGATCAGATACGCCCAGAAGGTGAGTATGTATGTTTTTTCTGTTAAATTCATATAGCCCAGTAATACAAAAACCGCTGCTTGGAAGAAGAACAGCAAGGACATCTCAATCATGCCATACGCAAGCGACAGAAGTGCGATGAGCAAACAGAAAAATCCGAGTACGCGGAACATGCGCGGCATCTAAGCATCCCCCTTTCTCAGCTGTACTGGCTCCAATCCATTGATCAATCCTACCCAACATTATACCTGTAAGCGCTCAATGTGTAAACGTGAATCCGTGACGAAAAGGTGAACATTTCATCCTTATCCGCTTTTATCATTCCCCAACCCCCCTGTTCTTACCCTTGTTTCAATGCAAGAAATCACACACCCCATGTATGGAGTACGAGCAAAATGGTTATACCAAATACTAAATAAATAGATTCTATGAACTCTAGCATGAGCATAGAGATACATTAATGGAATTGATCTAAATCATGAAGTGGAGGTAAGGCTGAACATGGCAACAATTAGACAGGATGCTTGGACGCCGGATGATGACCTTATACTAGCCGAAGTGACTCTGCGACATATTCGCGAAGGCGGCACGCAGCTTCGCGCCTTCGAAGAAGTTGGCGAGAGGATCGGCCGCACGCCGGCGGCCTGCGGCTTTCGCTGGAACAGTTGCGTGCGCAAAAAGTATGAAGCTGCGATCGCGATTGCAAAAGCACAGAGGCAGAAGAGAAATCAAGCCCGTAAGAAGGGCGGAGGCTCCAGCCAGGCATCTGCTGATTCCAATGCGCTTGAACAGGGCCGCGGGGATCAGGTTAGTGAAGAGTCTATCTCAATCGATGCGGTGATTCGTTTCCTCAGGCAGTGGAAGCAGACTTATCAAGATATGAATCGCAAGATTAAGTCGCTAGAGAAAGAGCTTCGCGAGGCCGAGGAGAAACTTGCAGCTCTGGAGAAAGAGAAAGAAGAGTTGGAGAAACAGGTGAACGTAGTCCAGTCAGATTACCGCACGGTGAATGATGATTATAAGACGCTTATCCAGATCATGGATCGCGCCCGCAAGCTGGCTGTTCTTGAAAATCTAGATGAAGACAAACCCCGGTTTAAGATGGATGCCAATGGAAATCTAGAGCGCATCGACTGATGTGCGGATGTAAGAGGATAACATCGTTCTCAACCGGCTGACAGCCCATTCTGCAAGAAAGAATGGGCTGTTATGATGTGGAATTCTAGTGATTTCATAAAATGTTCGCAGAAGTGTGCAAGGTTTGAGATTGTCTTTTTCGTACGATATGGTACAATAACATACAGAAATGAACATTAACATACGTTTTAGGAGGTTTTCGATCATGGAGATTCGTTACCAGATTAGTCCGGCAGAAGCTAAGACCTTCGATACGCAGCAGTTAAGAGACAATTTCCTCATCGAGAACTTGTTCCAAGAGGGCAAACTCACGATGGTCTACACGCATTACGATCGTATGATCGTAGGCGGTGCGGTGCCGACGGATACGCCGCTCATCCCGGACGATAAGGAGACGCTGAAGACGGATTATTTTTTCGAGCGTCGTGAAGCCGGTTTCATCAATATCGGCGGTCCTGCGGTGATCACGGTAGACGGCACGAAATATGAGCTGAACAAACTGGATTGCTTATATGTCGGCAAGGGCTCGAAGGAGGTCAAGCTCGAAAGCGCTGACAAGTCGAATCCGGCTCGCATCTACATGTGCTCTGCACCGGCACACGCTGTGCTCGAGACGCGCAAGCTTTCCTTGGATGGAGCTACACCGAGACATATGGGTTCGCCGGAGACTTGCAATGAGCGCACGATCTACCAATACATCCACGCCGATGGTCTGCCAAGCTGCCAGCTCATGATGGGTGTAACGATCTTCAAACCGGGAAGCGTATGGAACACGATGCCGGCACACCTGCATGACCGTCGAATGGAAGCTTACCTCTATTTTGATATGGCGGATGATGCAAGAGTGTTCCACTTCATGGGCCAACCGCATGAGACAAGACATCTCGTGGTGAAGAACGAAGAAGTAGTCCTTTCGCCGAGCTGGTCGATCCACTCCGGAGCAGGTACATCCAGCTATACTTTCATCTGGGCGATGGCGGGCGAAAACTATACCTTCACAGACCAAGACCCAGTGAAGATGGAGGATCTGCGATAATCAGCTATATATTATCAGCGGATAAGGGGGGACCATATGCTGGCGGTTTCCAGGCAGCGCTTGATCATGGAGAAGCTGCAGGAAGACGGCGCGGTTAAGGTCTCGGAATTGAGCGAGCTTTTGCAGGTTTCTGAGAAAACGATACGCGAAGATTTGGAGAAGCTGGAGAAGAAAGGATTGCTGAAGCGAATCCACGGCGGTGCGGTACTGGCGGAGAACAATGGCGTTCATCTGCCTCCCCCGCCGGCTGCCCAAGCCAGCATACGGTTCCATGAGAAGGAAGCGATCGCTGAGAAGGCCGTCACTTATATTCAAGAAGGGGATATCATCGCTCTGGACGGCGGCAGCACGACGCTGCGCATCGCTGTGCGATTGCGCAACGAACCGCTCACCGTCGTCACCAATGACGTGATGATCATCCGCGAACTGGCTGTCCATGACCGCATTCGGCTTGTAGTACCCGGCGGATATCGGCATCGCAATCTTCTGACGATGCAGGGCAATTGGGATTGGCTGCGAAAGCTGAATATCCATAAGCTTTTCCTATCTGCCACAGGAATCCACATGGAATACGGCCTGACGATCTTCACCGAGGAGCACGTTGCCTTGAAGCAGCTTCTTCTTGAAAGTTCGAAGAAAGTATTCTGTGTGGCAGATCACAGCAAGTTCGATAAGGGAGCGCTGCTCACGTTTGCAGAATTGAAACAGATCGATACGATTATCACTGATTACGGACTTGCACCGGAGATTGCAGAGCGCTATCGCAAGCAGGGAATACAGCTCGATATTGCTGATCCGATCTGACGAGCTCGGGCAATACGAGATCATCGCGAGACAATCTCATTAGGGGAGGACTAGGTTCTTATGAGCAAATTATTCGATCTGACAGGGAAAGTAGCCGTTGTTACGGGCGGCGGCAAGGGTCTCGGTCAAGGCATGGCCATTGGCTTGGCTGAAGCGGGAGCAGATGTGGTCATCGTGACCAATTTCTCCAATGCGAAGGAGACAGTGGAGGCAATTACGAAACTTGGTCGCAAAGCACACACGATCGTTGCCGATCTGAGCGATGAGAGCAAGCTGCAAGATGTGATCACCGAAGCCAAAAATGCTTTCGGCAGACTTGATATTCTGGTGAACAATGCGGGCATCATCCGCCGCACGCCGGCAGCGGATCACGCGGCACAAGATTTCCATGATGTTATACAATTGAATCTCAAATCCGTCTTCTTCCTGTGCCAATATGCAGGACGGGAGATGCTCAAGCAGGGTTCCGGCAAGATCATCAACATCGCATCGATGCTGAGCTTCCAAGGGGGGATCAACGTTCCCGGCTATACAGCGAGCAAGCACGGGGTGGCCGGTCTAACGAAGGCCTTCGCCAATGAATGGGCGAGCAAAGGCGTACAGGTGAACGCGATTGCTCCAGGATATATGGCCACGGACAACACGCATCAACTGCGTGAAGATCCGGTGCGCAGCAAGGAGATCTTAAGCCGCATTCCTGCAGGCCGCTGGGGAACTCCGGATGACTTGAAAGGTGCGGTGGTCTTCTTGGCATCCCCGGCTTCCGACTATGTCACGGGCCATGTGCTCTGCGTAGACGGCGGCTGGATGGTTCGCTGATCACTGCGCTGCCGACGAGGGCGCCGAATGAAGAAACTCGGGACGTGCAGGTCATGTACGGGGGAATGATGAAGAGTATTATGAAAGGTTAAAATTTCAGCGGCACGACAATTCATCGTGCCGCTGGAGGTGCAGTGGAACGGCGCAAGGTCAGTTCCGGTTCCATATAGATGGCATCGGGGACGCTTTCTTCATCGACGAGATGGAGGAGCGTCTCCGTTGCTTTGTCAGCGATGCTGGACAGTTCAACACCCACTGTAGTAAGCGGGACTTCGAGGTTCGCCGATTGCGGGATATTGTCATAGCTGACGATGGACAGCTGCTCCGGCACGCTGAGCTTCAGTTCCTGCGCCGCCTGCAGGATGCCCCGGGTCAGATCGTAGCTGCCGCTGACGATCGCTGTCGGCCGGTCATCCTTATGCTGCAGGATCTGCTTGGCGGCCAGATACCCGGAATGGGTTTCCATGTTTTCCACCGGAGCGATGATATGCTTCAGTCCCAGGCGTTCCCCTTCTTCACGGAATTTGCGAATCTTCTCTTCTTGCAGCAGGTCGTAACGAACGGGCTGTCCGATGTAGGCGATGTTTCGGTGGCCGAGCTCATACAGATGCTCCACGGCCAGCTTCGTCGCTTGATCGCGCCGCACGTCGATCGTCGGGTAAGGCACATGGCCGGCTACGCCGTAGACTAGGATCGGGATGTTGGTGTTATAGCTGTAGTCAGGCGGCACCTTCTCGTCGTGATTGTAGAAGATGAAGATGGCATCGACCTGGAACCGATGAAAGGCAGCGATCGCCGATTCGATGCGATTGATGGACAATAATGTCGTATAAGACCTTTCTTCAAGTTTTTCATTGATCAGCGTCATCAATGCCCCCGTTGTCGCCCGCTCTACGGACGGCCAGACAAAGCCGATGGCCCAGCTTTTCTTCGAGACCAGCCGTCGTGCGGCGATGTTCGGCTGATAGCCCATTTCCTCAGCTATGCGCAGCACCTTGAGCTTGGTCTTCTCCTGCACGAGAGGGCTGTTGCGCAGCGCTTTCGAGACGGTCGAGAAACTGACTCCTGCACGTTCGGCGATATCTTTGATCGTAACCGTTTTAATGACCTCCTTTTCAGCCATAATCTCATTGACAGTTTTATTATACTTCAATACAATTGAGATTGATATAACAACGTTGTTAATTTTATTTGTTTTTTAATTATATGATAATTATACGTTAAAGGACGCAAGATCACTGTCCAGGTTCCCGAATGTGTATAAGAGGAGCAAGATTCGCGGCGTGCGGGGACGAAACTGCCGATGTATCGGCTGTTGTTGTTCTTTTATGTATATCGGTGATTGTCGCGCCTTCGATGAATGCAGTGCTGTCGAGTTCGGCAGAAATCAGTCCATCGCGTGATAATCCGTAACCATCACAATAACAATATGGAGCAGAAGGGGTAGTGACATGAGCATCCACTTGCAAGGCAAAACGGCACTTGTAACCGGTGCCAGCAAAGGCATCGGCCGCGCGATCGCCCTTAAGCTCGCGGCAGCCGGCGCGCAGGTTGCGGTGAACTATCATAAAAGCGAGGAAGAGGCGAAGAGCGTTGTGCAGGCGATTGAGCAGTCCGGCGGCAAGGCGCTTCTCGTTCGCGCAGACGTGACGAAGCTCGATCAGATCGACAAGATGGTTGAACAGGTCGAAGAGGCTTTCGGCAAGATCGATATCCTGGTGAATAACGCCGGCCATATGATTCGCCGCATGGCGAATGCGGAGATGAGCGAAGAGTTGTATGAACAGGTGATGGATCTGAACCTGAAGAGTACGGTCTTCGTCTGCAAACGGGTCATGGCGGGGATGATCGCAAGACGCTCCGGCACGATCATCAACATGGCATCTGTGGCAGCGCATACAGGGGGCGGCGGGGGCTCCTCCGTCTATGCGGCAAGCAAGGCGGCGGTGATCGCTTATTCCAAGGGTCTGGCGAAGGAGTTGGCGCCCCGCGGGATCCGGGTCAACGTCGTGTCTCCGGGTTTCATCGGCAATACAGACTTCCATGCAACGGTCTCCACGGCAGAAGGAAGGGCCAAGGCCGTTGCAGCGGTGCCGCTCGGCCGACAGGGCGAGCCTGAGGATGTAGCCGGCGTGGTGCTGTTCCTCGCTTCCGACCTCGCCGCTTATCTGACCGGGGAGACGATCGAGATTAACGGCGGCTCTTTCATGCGATAAAGAACAAACCGTCAAGTCAAGCGAAATATCCCCCCGGTCCGTTGGGCTCTACGGGATGACATGAATAGTCTCACAAGCATAGCAAGATCAATCCAGGCGGCAACGCTGTCATCGCCGGTAAGCTATACAGCCGGCGAGATCGGCGCGCACATAGTTCAGCGTGAACACAAGCGCTGTCCAATCCACATGAATGAGGTGTATGAAGATGTCTATCAACAAGATCGCCCAGCAATTCCTCGCGGGACAGATCCCGCAATCGGACGCTGAGACGAAAGTCTATGATCAATCGGTGCTTGAACATGAAGGCACGAAGCTGATCATGATTCGGCAGGGTCTTAATCGGTTGCTGCTCGTCATCGGCAATGGCAGCCTGTATGATGAACTGGAAGGCGAATCCTTCGAAGGGTATAAGCTGTGTCCGACGAATCACCATAACCGGCTGGTGCTCAACCGCTGCTTCCCGCACACCGCGCCGCAGGCCTTCGGCAAACAGGTGGCCACCTTCGGCCTCGGCGACCGTCTGGGGCTTGCAAGTCCCGGTCATATCAAGACGATTCGCGGCCGCGATGTGAAGCCAATCCTCGCGCAGCAGAGCATCCGCGAGTTGAATCTAACGGGCCGGGATTATCGGGAAGTACTGGATGCAGCATGCTATGCGGTTATTCAAGAGGGATACACGGGCGGTTTCGGTGCTGACGGCGATCATTTGAAGCTGGAGGAAGACATCCAGATGTCCCTTGATCTGGGATTTACGATGCTGACCCTCGATTGCTCTGACCATATCCGCAATGATGTCGACAACATGAATGAGCAGGAGCTGGCAGCGGCATATGAAGAGCTGCCCGAAAAGGTTAGACGCCGTTACGAGGAGAAGTTCCTGAATCAGTCATTCCAAGTTGGCGAGTATGCCTTCACCTATGATAAGCACAGTTTGATGAAGAACGTGCTGATCTACAGCAAAGCAATCGATTACATGCTCTACATCTATGAGCGCTATATCAAGAATGCTGAACGTGCTGTCGATTTTGAGATCTCGATTGACGAGACGATGACGCCGACCGCGCCGGAAGCTCATTACCTCGTGGCTAAAGAACTCCAAGACAACCAGGTGGATATCTTCAGCATGGCGCCAAGATTCTGCGGTGAATTCCAGAAGGGCATCGATTATATCGGCGATCTGGAACAGTTCGAGCGAGAGCTGGCGATGCATGCAGCGATTGCTGACCACTTCGGATACAAGCTCAGCATCCACTCCGGCAGCGATAAGTTCAGCGTCTTCCCGATCATCGCCCGCTACACCAAAGGCAGATTCCATGTGAAGACCGCAGGAACTAACTGGCTGGAGGCGGTGCGGACGGTGGCGAAGGTTAACCCGGACCTGTACCGCCGCATGCACCAATATGCCCTTGATCATTTCGAAGAAGCTAAGGCATACTACCATGTCACCACGGACTTGTCCAAGATCAAGCCGTTGTCCGAAGTATCCGATGCGGAATTGCCGCAATATATGGATGAGGACAATGCCCGCCAGCTGATCCATATCACTTACGGCATCTTGCTGCAAGCGAAGGACGAGAACGGAAATTCCTTGTTCAAGGATGAGTTTTACCAAACCTTGATCGCTCAAGAAGAGGCCTATGAAGCCTCCCTTGCCAGCCATATCGGCCGTCATCTCGAACTCTTGGGCAAGTAAGGGCAGACCTTCAAAAGTTCCTAGTCCTGTATGGACTAGGTTTTTTTGTCCATGACATCTTTTTGAATATTCTCGCAAAACTGTGACAAATGTTTGATTGATAGAGTCGGGCGTGATATTTTATAGTAAACAGATTACAGCAATTAGCATTCCAACACATGATCCGCATGATGTCTATTATAAATTTAGGGAGAGAGAGGTTTCGGTATGTCAAAGCAAAGCCAGAACAATAAACCTAATCACAAAAAGAACAATAAACGCACATCGAGCATCAAGAAGCAGAACCATATGAAACCGTTGATCTGGATGACGGCGGGATTCGCCGCGATCCTCATCCTGCTGGCAGTCATCACGAATATACAGAGCAGCCGGGAAGTTCGCTTCACCGATCTGCCTTCCTTAGCGAATCAGCCGGTGATCGGGGATCCGGAAGCACCGGTTACGGTGTATGGTTTCGGGGATTATCTATGCCCGAGCTGCATGGATTGGGATGAGCGGATCTATCCACAGCTGTACAAAGATTATATCGAGACGGGTAAAGTGAAGTACGCCCATATCCATGTGATGTTCCAGGGCCAAGGGTCGCAACTCGCCTCGCTGGCTGCCGAATCGGTCTTCCAGCAAGCGCCGGAATACTTCTGGGATTATCATCAAGCGATCTTCGCTGCGATGAGAACCAATCATGTAAGTCTGGATCTGCTTCTGGATCTAGCGGAGCAACATGTGCCCGGCATCGATCTCGAACAGCTGGAAGCGGACATAACGAATCTGACAGCGATGCCTGCTTTGGCGGAGGATGTAGACCTGGTGGAACAATATGAAGTGACGAAGACACCGACGGTCATGATCAACGGCATTGTCATGAAGAATCCCTTCGATTATGAGACGATGAAGCGAACGATCGAGAAGGAATTGGAGGCTGCGATGAAGTAATGGGTGCAAGGCGCGGTTTTATCCAACAATATCTGTTGTACTTCGCGTGGATCGTCTCGCTGACTGCGACGCTGGGCAGTCTGTACTTCAGCGAGATTCGCGGCTTCGTGCCGTGCCAGATGTGCTGGATGCAGCGCATCTTCATGTACCCGCTGGTCTTCATCCTGGGGATCGCTGCTTATACCGATGACCGGCGTATCAAGAAGTATGTCCTGCCGCTGACGATCATCGGCGGGTCGATCTCGATCTATCACTATCTCTTGCAGAAGGTCCCGGGATTGGCGGGATTTCAGCCGTGCACGCAGGGCGTGCCGTGCAACGCCATCTATATCGATTGGCTCGGCTTCATCACAATTCCTTTCCTTGCTCTGACCGCCTTCACCTTGATTACGATCAGCATGTTCCTGCTCGATCATCGTGCTGCGGAAGAGCGGGAGGAAACGGCTGAGGACGCAGATGCATGAATGAAGCGGAAACATGAACAGAGCAGAAACACGAACAAGGCAGATGCCTAGATTAATTGTAATAGATCAGTCAGTGAAGCCCCTTTCTGTGATCGGATGATGGGAAGGGGGCTTCTTTTCGTTATATACTAACCTTACAGAACCTTCATTTTTAAGCCGCAGCAGAGCAATTATACATGAAAGGAAGTGCTGGTTATGCGCATATGGGTGTTGGGCGGCGGGGCGATCGGTCTCCTATATGCAGCAAAGCTGCGTGCCTCAGGCGCTGATGTCATGCTTCTTACCCGCACGCGTGAACAAGCGGCGAAGATCGCAGCAAGCGGCATCGAGGTGTGTGATGAGAAGGGGAGTTGGAACATACCCTGTGTCAGCATCGCAGTTGATGATCTCACCCAGCCGGGGGAACTTGGAGAAGAGGCCCCGGAATGGATCTTGCTGACCGTCAAACAGTACGGGATTACCGAAAGGATGCTGGCATGGCTTAACTCATTGGGACAAGCTTCACCGCGCATGAAACTGCTGGCGATGCAGAATGGACTCGGCCATTTGGAGCGATTAGCCGCGCATCTGCCGCCTGAACGGCTGTATGCTGCGGTGGTCTCGGAAGGTGCTCTGCGAACGGGACCTGCCTCTGTGCAGCACACCGGTTCGGGAGTGACCAAGATCGGCGCTGCTGCGCCCGATGGAGAAGGGGAGATGCAGCGCCGCAGAACGCTCAGAGATTTGCAAAAAGTCTTACAAAATGCAGGATTTGAATCGATTTTGTCGAAGCAATTGATAGATGATCTCTGGCATAAATTGATCATCAACTCTGTGATCAATCCGTTAACAGCATTGCTCGGAATACCGAATGGGGAGCTGATTGAGCATCAGAGTCTGCTTACGGTCATGCGTCAATTGATGGAAGAAGCGCGAACGGTCGCTGCCCGAAGCGGTGCGCAGACGGATGATTCCATATGGGAATCAATCCTGGAGGTGTGCAGGCGAACAGCTTCGAACCGCTCTTCGATGCTGCAGGATCTGGAGGCCGGCCGCCCTACGGAACTGCGCTGGATTAACGGGGCAGTGGTGGAAGCAGCACGAAGATGCGGCTTATCCGTACCAACGCATGAGACGATCTTGCAGCTGGTCCAAGCGAAAGAGAGAATTCGTTAGGAAGCGGGTGTCAACGTGCAATTTCTTATCCAGGTGATCCAATCCATCTTCGCTCTTGCGACGATCATACCCTTCGTCACCTTCATCATCCTGCGTGTGGTCTTAAACCGCTTGATGGAAGATAAGAAACGGGCTAAGGACATCACGATCGATGTGACGACAGCGCTGCTCATCTTCAGCGTGTCGGCAATGTTTAATGTGATCTTCGAGCCCGGGATCAGCGGCATATGGATCTTGCTGCTCGCGTTCCTCATCGCCTTCGGTTTAGCAGGCGGTGCACAGACCCGGCAGCAGGGGCAAGTTGATCTGGCGAAGACCCTTCGCCTCATATGGCGCGTTGGCTTCTTGGTATTGAGTTTGCTTTATGTGATCTTCTTCTTCATCGGCATCGGCCAAAGCATGTTCAAAGTTTGATCAGCTCGTAATGTTTTATACTCGCAATGTTCTATAGATGATATGGATGCATATGCTTGATCCTCCCGGCGGTGGCGGTAAGCCCGGTTTTCCGTCAGGGGGATCTTGTTTTTCTTTTTGACGATATGGGAATGGATGTGTACAATCGAAAGATAGTAAATAAGATTATGTAAGTGACGGATCAGGATAGGATCCTTGAGCGTGGACATCATGTTCGATAAGGAAGGGTAATATGAAGATAGAACCAATCTCACTGATGCATGCCAATCCGATAGCCAGGGACTACGTTCAGAGACAGGAGAGAATCGCTGCAAGATATTCAGGTTTCCCGCAGGAGGAAGCAGTCTGGAGGAAGCGCGTCGCTTATCTCACCCAGGGGCGTGAGCTGGCGGCAGACCGCCGGGAGCTTGCGGCGGCGCTGGCCGGATATAACCGCCGCATCGGCAACCATCCTGCGGCGCTGGATCAGATCGAGCAGCTGGCATCCCCGGAAGCGCTGGTGGTCATCGGTGGACAGCAAGCCGGCCTGTTCACGGGGCCGCTGCTCGTCATCTACAAAGCGATTACGATCCTGCGGCAGGCGCGGGAGGCGGCGAAGCGATACCAGCGGCCGGTGATTCCCGTATTCTGGATCGCGGGCGAGGATCATGATCTGGGGGAAGTGAATCATATCCATCTGCTGCGCGCAGGCGATCAGATCCAGCGCTTGCAGTTGGCTAAGCAGGATCATGACCGCGTCTCGATCAGCCATCTGCCGATCTCACCGGAGGATTGGCAAGAGGTGCTCCGCGGACTGGCGCAATCGCTCCCGGATACGGAGCTGAAACCCGGGCTCATCGAGACATTAACATCCATCTGCCGGGATTCTCATACGCTAAGTGAAGCCTTTGCGCGCATCATGGCCCGGCTCTTCGGTGCAGAAGGCCTCGTCCTTATCGACTCCGCAGATCCCGCAATTCGCCGGATCGAAGCGCCGATGTGGAAGCAACTCATCTTGCACAATGCCGAACTTCATCGGGCATATCTGACGGCACAAGAGGCGTTGATCAAGGCGGGATACCATCCGCAGGCGGAAGTTCACGCGGACAGCGCCCACCTCTTCTATTATGAGGATCAGAAGCGGCTGCTGCTGTACCGGCGCGGCGACGGATTCGCTGACCGCTTCGGTCAGCTTCGCCTGACGGAGGAGGAGTTGCTGCAGACAGCCGAAGAAGAGCCGGCCAAGCTGAGTAACAATGTGTTGACACGGCCGCTGATGCAGGATTATCTCTTCCCCGTGCTGGCTGTCGTGCTTGGACCGGGGGAGATCGCCTATTGGGCGCAGCTTAAGGAGGCATTTACTTGCCTAGGCATGGAAGTGCCGGTGATCGTGCCGCGGGAAGGATACACCCTGGTAGAACCGGGGGATCAGAAGCTTCTCGACCGCTTTGGCATGACAGTGGAAGATGTGTTCCGCCGCTTAGCTGAGAAGCGTGAGGCATGGCTCCGCAGTCAAGAGACCTTCGATGTCGAGGAGAAGTTCGCAGCGGCGGCTGCGCAGATTAGCGGGATCTACAAACCGCTGATCGAACAAGCGGGTGAAGTAAATGCGGTGATGAGGTCCTTGGGCGAAGCGAATCTCAGACGAATCCTCGCCGAGGTGGATTACTATCGCAAGCGGATCAATGCGGAGATCGAAGCGAAGCACGCAGCCGGTCTGCGGCAGTTCGATCGTTTGGAACGGGCATTGAACCCGGGCGGGGTGCCGCAGGAACGCGTCTACAATGTATTTGCCTATCTGAATCGGTACGGGGACGGCTGGCTGCGAGCTCTCCTTGCAGAGCATCAGCCTGATCCCTTGGACGGTGCGCAGCATCATGTCGTGTATCTGTAACTATTTAATATATATCCCTAACAATGGACGCATGTACGGTATCTAAACATATTCATGTATCTGATCTAACCCATGTACCCGCGTCGTCTATCTATCGATCAGGAAAGTTATTAATCAGGAAAGGACATCGTATCTATGAACGCCAAAGCTCGAAGCATCATCAAGGATATCTCCCTCGCTTCCGAGGGACATTTGAAGATCGATTGGGCGAGCGCCCATATGCCTGTACTGAATAGGATCCGTGAGCAGTTTGAGAAGGAGCAGCCTTTCCGCGGACTGAAGGTGACGATCTGCCTTCATCTGGAGGCGAAGACCGCATATCTTGCGAAGGTGATCCAAGCCGGCGGCGCAGAGGTGACGATCACCGGCAGCAATCCGCTGTCGACGCAGGATGATGTGTGCGCCGCACTTGTGGAAGACGGCATCACGGTGTTCGCGAGGTACCAGCCGACCCCTGAAGAGTACAAACAGATGCTGGTGCTGGCCCTGGAGACGAAGCCGGATCTTATCATCGATGACGGTGCCGATCTTGTGACTATCCTGCACAGCGAGCGTCCCGATCTCCTGCCGCAGATTCGCGGCGGCGCAGAGGAGACGACAACGGGGATCATCCGCTTAAAGGCGCTGCAGCGGGAAGGCCGGCTGCAGCTGCCGATGGTCGCCGTCAACGACGGGTTGTGCAAGCATCTCTTCGATAACCGCTATGGCACGGGACAGTCGGTGTTCGACGGCATCAACCGCACGACGAACCTGGTCATCGCCGGCAAGACCGTCGTCGTCGCCGGTTACGGCTGGTGCGGCAAAGGCGTCGCGATGCGCGCGAAGGGGCTTGGAGCCAAGGTCGTTGTCACCGAGATCGATCCGATCAAGGCGGTCGAGGCTCATATGGACGGCTTCGAGGTCATGCCGATGATCGAGGCCGCGAAGATCGGCGATATCTTCATCACCGTCACCGGCAACAAGAGCGTCATCCGGCGCGAGCACTATGAGGTGATGAAGGATGGCGCCATCCTGGCAAATGCCGGCCACTTCGATGTAGAGGTGGACAAACCGGACCTGTATGCGCTGGCGGTGAGCACACGCGTCGTCCGTCACAACATCGAGGAATTCGCCCTGGCAGACGGAAGGAAGTTCTACCTGCTGGCGGAGGGCCGCCTCGTCAACTTAGGCGCAAGCGACGGGCATCCGGCGGAGATCATGGATATGACCTTTGCGCTGCAAGCGCTGGGACTGCGCTATGTCAATGAGCATTATGAGCAGCTGGGCAGACAGGTCGTGAACGTGCCCGAAGAAATCGATGAACAGGTCGCCCGCCTCAAGCTGGAGTCCTTAGGGCTTCGCATCGATGCGCTGACACCGGAGCAAGAGACCTATCTAAACAGCTGGACATAACGACTGGAAAGATCGATTCGCCGTACAGTTTCTTTCTTAATCAATCGCATAGGAATCCCCGTGAAAAAATCCTGCAGGACAGCAGGATTTTTTATTTTTTTGTCGAAAATGCTTGACAGTGGAGTAAAGTGGGGTAAAGTGGAGTAAAAGGGTGCCTAAGGGGGTGGACGAACATGTTCATGGGCGAATACCAGCATTCGCTGGATGAGAAAGGCCGCATCATCATACCGGCCAAGTTCCGTGAAGCCTTGGGCAGCAAGTTCGTCGTCACCCGCGGACTGGATAACTGCTTGTTCGTCTATCCCATGGAGGAGTGGGCGAACATGGAGAAGAAATTAAAGGCCCTACCCTTGATGAAAGCTGATGCCCGTGCTTTTACACGCTTCTTCCTCTCCGGAGCCGTTGAATGTGAGCTGGACAAGCAGGGAAGGATAACGCTGCCGAATGTCCTGCGCGAGCATGCACGGCTGGTCAAAGATGCCGTGATCATCGGTGTATCGAGCCGCGTGGAGATTTGGAGCAAGGAATCTTGGGAAGCCTATGCTGCACAGTCTGAAGCTTCATTCAACGAGATCGCTGAGAAGCTGGTTGATTTTGATCTGGACCTATGAGGAGGGTAAGCGTTGTTCCACCACGTTACCGTATTGAAAGAGGAAGCCGTCGAAGGACTGGCGATTAAGCCGGACGGCATCTATGTGGACTGCACATTGGGCGGAGCCGGCCACAGCAGCCTGATCGTTGAGAATCTGGACGAAACTGGGCGGTTAGTCGCCTTCGATCAGGACGAGACGGCGATTCGCCATGCGCAGGAAGTGCTGAAGCCTTATCAGCAGCAAGTGACTTTGGTGAACAGCAATTTTCGCTATATCGAAGAAGAGTTGACCCGTCTTGGAATCACGGGCGTCGACGGCGTATTGTTCGATCTTGGTGTGTCTTCCCCGCAGCTGGATGAAGCGGAGCGGGGATTCAGCTATAACAAGGATGCGGCGCTGGATATGCGAATGGACCGCTCTACGGATCTGACGGCAGAGATCATCGTCAATACCTGGGATGAGCAGGAACTGGCGCGGATCCTATGGGACTATGGTGAAGAGAAGTTTGCCCGCAGAATTGCCAAGCACATCGTACATATGAGGCAAAAAGCGCCGATTCGCACCACCCAGCAGCTGGCTGAGATCATCAAGGAAGCGATCCCGGCTGCGGCGCGGCGAAGCGGCGGGCATCCGGCGAAGCGCAGCTTTCAGGCGATCCGCATCGCTGTGAATGATGAGCTCGGCGCATTCGAAGATGCCCTGGAAGGAGCGCTGCGGATGCTGAATCCCGGCGGACGGATCTCGGTCATCACCTTCCACTCCTTGGAGGATCGAATATGCAAACAGTTTTTTGCGAAGCATGCGAAGCGCTGCGCCTGTCCGCCGGACTTTCCCATCTGCGTGTGCGGGAATCAAGGGGAGCTTCGCCTTGTCAATCGCAAACCCATCGTCCCGGGACCGGAGGAATTGAAGGTGAATCCGCGGGCGCGTTCGGCTAAGCTGCGAATCGCGGAGAAGATTAAGGAATAGTACGGAGACTGGAGGAATCGATGATGGTATCTTATGTGCATGGAAGCGCGGCGCTGGATGAGCGCAGCCGCCAGCAGCAAAGGGTCATCTACCGCGAGAAGAAGAAAAAAGTCTATAAACGCAGTGTCGTTACCCCGCAGGAGAAACTCCTGTGGATGTTCGGCGTCATCGTCTGCGTTGTCGTCGCAGGCACCATCCTGTTCCGCTATGCACAGATCTATGAGATCAATACCCGGATCCAGCAGATGGAACAGGAGATTCGCAGGATCGAGCTGGAGAACAGCACGCTTAAGCTGGAGGTAGCGAAGCTGCAAGATAATAAACGGCTGCTGGAGATCAGCAAGGAGCTTGGTTATGTACCGGCGGATTCGATCACCGAGATCTCCCTCTCTTCTGTGGAATCAGACGTCAGCATCGCGATGTCTGGGCAGGAGTGATCTACATGTCTCGCAAGATTAAGATTCGCTCGTTCATCATAGGGGGATTTTTCACCCTCTTTTTTGTTTTGATCGCTTTGCGTCTTTATTGGATCCAAGTTGTACAAGCCGATGAACTCGTCGCCAAGGCGGAACGCGCTTGGTCGACGGACATCGTGCTGCCTTCTACCCGCGGTGCCATCTATGACCGCGGCAACAGTGTTTTGGCTTGGAATGCGCCGGCTTATACGGTCGCGGTGAACCCGAAGCTCATCCATGAGCGGGGCAATGCGCGCGAGGTCGTGGACGGTCTGGCGCCTCTGCTGGGCATGGAAAGCGAGGGTCAGTACCGCAAACTTGAGCAGATGGTGACTAAGCGAAGGGAAGACGGCAGTTACTATCTGCACGTCGAGGTCCGCAATGAAGGCTGGAAGATCGACAGCGAGACGGCGGAGAAAATCGATCGCTTCCGCAAAGAAAACAAGATAGACGGCATATATCTGATCGAGGAACAGAAGCGTTACTACCCTTACGGCAAGCTGGCTTCTCATGTACTCGGTTATACGGATAAGGAGAACAAGGCGATCATGGGGATCGAGTATTCGCTCGACAGCCTGCTCAGCGGCAAGGATGGAAAGATTCACTATTCCAAGGACCGGCTCGGCTACGAGCTGCCCGAAGGCAAAGTTCATTATGAGCCGCCTGTGCACGGCAAATCCATCCGCCTGACATTGGATCAGCACATTCAGCACTATATGGAAGTCGCGCTGGAAGAGGTTTATCACCAATACCAGCCCGTCAGTGCCATGGCGATCGCTGCGGATCCGAAGACGATGGAGATCCTCGGCATGGTCAGCATGCCGAACTTCGATCCAAACGAGTATTGGAATCTGGAGTATCAGAGCAATTTCTATAACCATGCGATCTCCGCGGTATATGAACCCGGTTCCACCTTTAAGATCGTTACGCTGGCAGCGGCCGTGGAGGAAGGGGTTTTCAATCCTAACGAGTTCTACCAATCCGGGCGCATCCGCGTAGCCGACTCCTATATCAACGACCATAACGGCGGCCGCGGCTGGGGCGAGATCACCTTCCTGGAAGGGTTCTTAAGATCCAGCAATGTTGCCTTCGTCCTCTTGGGAGATCGCCTCGGCGGAGAGAAGCTTCGCGATTATATTGAGAAGTTTGGCTTCGGTCAGAAGACCGGCATTGAACTTGCCGGCGAGGCTAAGGGAGATGTCAATTTCAACTTGAACTATCCGACGGAGGTAGCGACTGTTACCTTCGGTCACGGCCGCCTCACGGTGACGGCTCTCCAGCAGCTGGCTGCAGTCAGTGCGATCGCCAATGACGGCAAGCTCATGCGGCCTTACTTGGTGAAAGAGATCATCGATTCGGAGACGGAGGAGGTCATCCAGACCTTCGAGCCGGAGGTCATCAGACAGGTCGTAAGCGAGAGGACTGCGAAGCAGGTAAGGGAATACCTGGAACTTGTCGTCTCCGATCAGAACATCGGTACGGGGCGCAGGGCATACATCGAAGGATACCGCGTTGCCGGCAAGACGGGGACAGCGCAGAAGGTCGTAAACGGCAAGTATGCCAATGACCGCTTTGTCGTCTCTTTCGTTGGTTTTGCTCCGGCGGATGATCCGCAGCTTGCCTTGATCGTCATCGTCGATGATCCGAAGATCGACAGCTATGTGCAAGGCGGTCAAGTCGTAGCGCCGGTATTCCGCGAGATCATGGAGAAGAGCCTGCGCTATCTCGGCGTAGAGTCTAAGAAGGACGACATCTCCGTGCATTCGGTACAAGTGAGCGGATCGCTGCCGCGCCTTAAGCTGCCGGAACTGGTCTCGCTTGATCCGCTGCGGGCTGCGGAGGTGCTCGAGATGCGGGGGATCAAATATGAGATCCTCGGCAGCGGGCATCGAGTGCTCGACCAATACCCGGCAGCCGATACGGAGATCAGCACGGAGCAGCGCGTGCTGCTGTTGACAGAAGAACCTTCCCCCGATGTTCTTCCGGATCTTCGCGGCTGGTCGCTGCGAGATGCGTTGGAAGTGAGCACATACCTGGGGATCGACGTGCGGGTAAGCGGTGAAGGGTATGTGACGAGTTACGAGTGGCGAAGCGAAGACAGCGGACGAGTGCTCCATCTCAACCTGGCGCCGCCCGTGTCCGTCGATTCGCCGAAGGATCAACAGGAAACAAGCATGGAGTCCGACGATGAAGAGGCGGCTTGATTCTAACCTCGTCCCAAACTGAATAGTCTGTACTAACGGGAGTTCAACATGGTTTCCCCTGCTTCCCGCCCGCCGATTGGCATGTTCTGCTGCGGACAGGGCGGTTGCAAGAGGCGGCGTTGGGGAAGTCTGTTGAACTTCGCATACAGACGAAGATCAGGGGTGAAGGATGGGATGAGAGTATCGAATGCAACCGTGCGTCGCCGCTTATTGGCTGCCGGTCTGATATGCGCGGTGATGTTCATCTGTTTGATCATCAGGCTGGCTTACGTGCAGCTTGTCATCGGACCTGTGATCGCGGCGAAAGCGGAGGATTCCTGGCGCCGCAACGTGCCGTTCACGGCGAAGCGCGGCGAGATCATCGACCGCAATGGCATTGCATTGGCCTATAACATAAGCACACCTACGGTTTGGGCGATTCCGGCGCAGATCCAAGATGCCGAAGGAACGGCACGGAAGCTGGCAGAAGTGCTCGGCATGACCGAGGAGCAGGTGTATCAGATCATCACGAAGCGCTCTTCGATCGAACGTTTGCAGCCGGGCGGCCGCAAGATCACCCTGGACAAAGCGAGGGAAGTTCAGCAGCTGGGTCTTGCGGGGATCATCGTCGGCGAGGATAACGATCGGTACTATCCCTTTGACAATCTGGCTTCCCATGTGCTCGGTTTTACAGGTATTGATAATCAAGGGTTGGCCGGCATCGAGTTAAAATATGACGAATACCTCTCCGGCATCCAAGGCAGCATTGCTTATCTGGCTGATGCGGCGGGCAGGCAGCTGCCGAACAGCTCGGAACAGTACATCCCGCCTAAAGACGGTCTGACCTTGCAGCTGACCTTGGATAAGCATATCCAGTCGTTCATGGAGCGGGAATTCGATCAGGCGATGCTGCAGCTTCAGCCGAAGAGCATCATCGGCATCGCTATGGACCCGAATACCGGGGAGATCCTGGCGATGGCTTCGCGGCCGGATTATGAACCGGCCAACTACCAGCAGTATCCTTCCGAAGTATATAATCGCAACTTGCCGATCTGGATGACCTATGAACCGGGTTCGACCTTCAAGATCATCACTTTGGCAGCAGCCCTGGAAGAGGGGAAAATTGACCTGCACCATGACACGTTCTTCGATCCGGGCTGGATTGAGGTTTCAGGTGCGCATCTGCGCTGTTGGAAGCGCGGCGGTCATGGCAGCCAGACCTTCTTGGAAGTTGTGCAGAACTCCTGCAACCCCGGTTTTGTCTTGCTGGGCCAGATGCTGGGCAAGGAGGTGCTGTTCGATTATATCAAGAAATTCGGTTTTGGTGCGAAGACGGGCATCGATATGCTCGGCGAAGAGAACGGGATCCTCTTCAATCTGGAGCGGGTGGGACCTGTGGAACTCGCCACAACTTCCTTCGGCCAGGGGGTATCGGTGACGCCGATTCAGCAGGTGGCTGCTGTGGCGGCAGCCGTGAACGGGGGCAAGCTTTACAAACCCTATGTAGCCAAAGCTTGGATCGATCCCAAGAGCGGCGAGGTCATCGAGGAGCGAAAGCCGGAACTCGCGCGGCAAGTGATCTCGGAGGAAACCTCGAAGCTGGTGCGGGAAGCGTTGGAGAGCGTTGTCGCCCGGGGTACCGGACGCAATGCATTCATCGACGGCTACCGCGTCGGCGGGAAGACCGGGACAGCTCAGAAGGTGATCGGCGGCGTCTATTCCAAGGATGAGCACATCGTCTCCTTCATCGCTGCAGCGCCGGCGGATGATCCGCAGGTGGTCATCTATGTCGCTGTGGACGATCCGCAGGGCATCCAGTTCGGGGGGCTGGTGGCGGCACCGATAGTTCGTAATATTATGGAGGATACTCTTGTATATTTAGGTATAGAGCCGCGTCAAGAACAGATCGACAAAGCATATCAATACCCGGACACGCCAATCGTCGAGGTGCCCAATCTCGTCGGACTAACCACGACCGAGATCTATGAGATGCTGCGCTCTGACTTACAGATCGTCACTTCCGGAAAGGGCCGTGTGATCGTTCATCAAGCACCGAAAGCAGGCACTCGAGTCGAACAGGGTTCCGTGATCCGCATCTATCTGTCGGATTCACCGCGGGATGAGGATCACAATCATCACGACCACCATCATGATCATCATTAGTCCGATCATCTTAACTTTCCTTTCATCATAGATCATAGTACCGATCTCTGACTCCACTTCCCGCTTGAAGCAGCAGCGCTGGCAGCAGGCATGACCCCGCCCGGAAGGCGTATACCATCAACCGCATGAAGGTTATGCTGTTAACACTCCCTGCATAGCACGATGCGGATTCAAGAGGAGTGGGGCGGATGCTGCTCAAGGACTTGATGAAGCTGCTGCTGATCTCATCGCTGCAAGGGGATGGGAACACGCCGATCAGCGGCGTGGCGATTGATTCGCGCAAGGTGCAGGAGGGAGATCTGTTCATCTGTCTGCGCGGCCATCAATACGATGGCCATGACTATGCAGAAGAAGCTGCGATGCGGGGCGCCAAGGCCCTGGTCGTCGAGCGGGATGTTGAGATACCGCTGCCGAAACTGCGGGTGAATGACACCCGGTATGCGATGGCTGTGATCGCCAATGCTTGGTATCGATACCCAAGCCATCAGATGAAGGTGATTGGTGTCACCGGCACCAACGGCAAGACGACAATTACTTATCTCATCGATCAGATCCTGCGAGATCAAGGGCTGAAGACCGGGCTGATGGGGACGATCCGCGTGAAGATCGGCGACCGCACCTTCGAGGCGAGCAATACCACGCTGGAGTCCTTGGAACTGCAGGCGAATCTGCGCAAGATGTGCGATGCCGGCGCCGAATACTGTGTCATGGAAGTCTCCAGCCATGCGCTCGAACAGGGCAGAGTCCGCGGCACGCGGTTTCGCACAGCGATCTTCACGAATCTGACCCAGGATCATCTCGACTATCACCGGACGATGGAGCAATATCGCCAAGCGAAGGGGCTTCTCTTCGCCCGCCTCGGCAACACCTTCAGCGACCAGGCAGATCAGATGCAGTATGCTGTGCTGAATGCCGACGATGAAGCGGCAGCGGAGTATGCCCGTCTCACCAACGCCCAGGTGATCACCTATGGGATCCATCAGCCGGCCGATGTCAGGGCCGGGAACATCCGCCTCACCCGTCAAGGGACGGAGCTTGTGCTGCACAGCTTCGCAGGAAGCGTGCCGCTCAAGCTGCAGATGTTCGGCATGTTCAGCGTGTACAACGCGCTGGCAGCAGCGGCGGCAGCCTTGGCGGAGGACATCCCGCTGCCTCAGATCAAGCAGAGTCTGGAGAAGATTCCCGGCGTCGAGGGACGATTCGAGGCGGTGGATGCGGGCCAGGATTACCTCGTCCTCGTCGATTATGCACATACGCCGGACAGTTTGGAGAACGTGCTGAAGACGATACGGAACTTCGCGGAGGGAAGGATCATCACCGTGTTCGGCTGCGGCGGCGACCGCGACCGCAGTAAACGGCCGCTGATGGGTGAGATCGCCGCCAAGTACAGCGACCTGGTCTATGTGACATCGGATAATCCGCGTACGGAAGATCCGGAGCGCATCGCTGGCGATATCGAACGGGGGATTCGCAGGCTGACAGGCAGCGCCGCCGGCTATGAGATCATCCTGGACCGCAGAGAAGCGATTATGCGAGCTGTTGCGCAAGCAGCCCCAAAAGATGTAGTATTGATTGCGGGCAAAGGTCACGAAACCTATCAGGAAATCCAAGGTGTGAAGCATCCCTTCGATGACCGTGAAGCCGCAAAGGAAGCGATAAGGAGCCGATCTTTATGATCAAACGAACGATTCACCAGTTAATGAAGATGATACGCTGTGAAGCTGCACCAGCAGATGCGGATCTCCAGTTCCACGGTGTATCGACTGATACGCGCACCCTGAGCCCCGGCAATCTATTCATTCCCTTGGCGGGCGAACGTTTCGATGGGCATGAATTCGCAGCGCAAGCGGCCGCACGCGGCGCTGCTGCCGTGCTGTGGCAGCAGGACCGTCCGGGTGCGCCGGAGGGGGTGCCCGTGATCCGGGTTCCTGACACGCTGGCAGCGCTGCAAGAGCTGGCCGCTGCCTACCGCAGGGAACTGCCGGTTCGCATCATCGGCATCACCGGGTCGAACGGCAAGACGACGACCAAGGATATGGTAGCCGCTTGTCTGATGACCACTTATAAGGTGCATAAGACGCAAGGCAACCTCAACAACCATATCGGGCTGCCGCTGACGATCCTGCAGATGGATGAAGATACGCAGATGGCCGTGCTGGAGATGGGGATGAGCGGCAGCGGAGAGATCGCGTTGCTGTCGAAGATCGCGCTTCCGGAGACGGCGATCATCACGAATATCGGGGAAGCGCATCTGCAGCAGCTCGGATCGCGCGAAGCGATCGCCCGCGCGAAGCTGGAGATCATCGAGGGGCTCAGGGAAGACGGTTTGCTCATCTACAACGGCGACGAACCGCTGCTCGCGGAAATGGTAGCGGGGCTGGAAGGGCGGCAAGCGATGCTGAGATTCCGCTTCGGTGCTCAGGATATGAATGATTACTATCCGCTGGCGCTCATCCACCATCAGGATTACATATCGTTCAAGTTGAACGTTCCGTTCTCGCCGACGTTCACCATCCCCCTGCCGGGGCGGCACAATGTGATGAATGCTCTGGCGGCGATCGCTGCGGCGAAGTTTATGGGTGTAGCGGAGGCGGATATCGTCCGCGGCTTGAGTGAACTTCGCGTAAGCGGCATGCGCAGCGAGGTGCTGCGATCGAGACACGGCGCCACGCTGATCAATGATGCGTACAATGCGAATCCGACGGCCATGCGGGCAGCGATTCAGATGCTTGAGGATTATCATACGAAAGGCAGGAAAATCGCCGTGCTCGGCGATATGCTGGAACTGGGTGAACGCGAAGCCGAGTATCATCGGGCGATCGGCGCTGAACTCGATCCGGACAAGATCGATTATGTATGGACATACGGTCCCCTCGCAGCAGAGTTAGCTGAAGAGGCGATGGATCGCTTTCCTGCGGGACGGGTTAAGGCATTCTTGGACAAGGAGACGCTGTCCGGCGAGCTGGATGCCCTCTTATCGGAGCAGGATATCTGTCTGTTCAAGGCCTCCCGCGGCATGCGTCTGGAAGAGGTCATCCGCCGCTTATGCGATGGCGGTGACGCGGAGTGAATGAAGAGCGCTGTCCTGTTTGCCATGCCGGATCAGACCCGTATGCAACAGGAAATCGAAGGTTTAGGAATCTGCACTTTTGCGGATGATCATACTTAATGGCTGAAAGTTATTTTTGCGTAATGGGGTGGCAAGGGTTGTGGAATTAAATGCAATTTTATTTACGATGGGGGCGGCTTTTGTCCTCAGCATCCTATTGGGACCGTTATTCATCCCGATCCTTCGCCGGCTGAAGTTCGGGCAGCAGATCCGCACTGAAGGACCGGAAGCTCATCTGAAGAAAGCAGGCACGCCAACCATGGGCGGCACGATCATCCTGCTGGCTCTCCTCCTGGCGGTTCTGTTTTTCTCCCGTTTCAGCGGAGAGATCGATTACAAATTCTACGTTCTCTTAACGGCAACGATGGGCTACGGCTTGGTAGGATTTCTTGATGATTATATCAAGATCGTCTTCAAGCGCTCCCTGGGCCTTACGGCGACGCAGAAACTGCTTGGACAATTGATCGTCTCGCTCATCGTCTGTATCCTCCTTGCCACAAACGGTCACAGCACCGATGTGAGCATCCCTCTGACGGGCATCTATCTCCCATTGGGTTGGTTCTATTATCCCTTCATCATCCTGCTGATGATGGGAATGAGCAATGCCGTGAACTTCACCGACGGGCTGGACGGACTGCTCTCCGGTACGAGTGCGATCGCCTTCGGAGCGTTAACGGTGCTGGCCATGATGTACAGCCAGCCGGAAGTGGCCGTGTTCGCTGCGGCGATGATCGGCGCTGTGCTCGGTTTCCTGGTCTACAACGCTCATCCTGCCAAGATCTTCATGGGCGATACCGGCTCTTTGGCGATCGGCGGAGCGATCACCGGAGTGGCCGTGCTTCTTAAGGAAGAACTGCTGCTTCTCATCATCGGCGGCGTCTTCGTCATCGAGATCCTGTCGGTGATCATCCAGGTGATCTCCTTCAAGACGACGGGCCGCCGCGTCTTCAAGATGAGTCCGATCCATCATCACTTCGAACTGATCGGATGGTCGGAGTGGAAGGTCGTCATCGTCTTCTGGCTGGCCGGTCTGTTGTTCGCCGCATTGGGATTACTGATCAACAAGGGGTTATAGCATATGAAGCATCCAAGAGAATACCGGGGACATGAGGTCGTCATCATAGGGCTGGCCAGAAGCGGCGTGGCGGTTGCCAAGCTGCTGCACGGCGCGGGTGCAAAAGTCACGGTGAACGACCGCAAGGAGCGAACCGAGTGTCCGGAAGCGAAGGAGCTGGAGGCACTCGGCCTTCGTGTGATCTGCGGGCATCATCCAACAGACCTCATCCATGACGGGGTGAAGCTGGTGATCAAGAATCCCGGCATCCCCTATCACATCCCGCCGCTGCAAGAAGCGGAGAAACGGGGCATCGAGATCGTCACGGAAGTGGAGGTCGCCGGGCATCTGCTCGAAGTGCCGATCATCGGCATCACCGGCTCGAACGGCAAGACAACGACCACCACTCTCATCTATGAGATCCTCGCTGCTTCCGGATTGAAACCGACAACGGCAGGGAATATCGGGCGAGCGATGTGCGAACTGCTCATGGAGACAGAGGAGGACTACAGCTGGGTGGTAGCGGAGCTGAGCAGCTTTCAGTTGAAAGGCACCTTCAGTTTTCGGCCGAAGATCGCCTGTCTGCTTAACTTCTCCGAAACGCATCTGGACTATCACGGCACGATGGAAGACTATTGGACTTCGAAGAAGAAGCTGTTTGCGAATCAGGAATCGTCCGACTACGCAGTGTTGAATTACGATGACCCTGCTTGCCGCGCGCTCGCAGAGGAGATCGCCGCGGAGACGGTTTTCTTCTCTCTGATCCAAGAGCTGGATTACGGCGTCTATGTCAAGGACGGCATGATCGTATACCGTGATCAAGAGGGAGCGAGCGAGGTGATCATGCCGCTTGGCGAGCTCGGTCTTCCCGGCAGCTTTAATGCGGAGAATGCTTTGGCTGCCGCGGCGGCAGCGATTCTGGCAGGTGCGCCCGCGGAGAAGATCGCGGATACGCTGCGCACCTTCCGCGGCGTGCCTCACCGGCTGGAATTCGTAGCCGAGCAGGGCGGTGTGAAATACTATAACAACTCCAAAGCAACCAATGCTTCTGCGGCTAAGAAGGCGCTGGAGGCCTTCGCCGAGCCGGTGGTGCTCATCGCCGGTGGTCTCGACCGCGGTTCGGACTATATGGAACTCGTGCCGATCTTCCGCGAACGCGTGAAAGCACTTGTGCTGCTCGGCCAGACGAAGGAGAAGCTGAAACGAGTCGGCGAGCAAGCGGGGATCCCGGCGATCCGGCTGATCGAGCAGGGGGGGAAGGAGGAGCAGATCCGCAAGGCCGTAGAGGCTGCGGCTGCCCTTGCGCAGCCGGGCGATGTTGTCATGCTGAACCCGGCATGCGCCAGCTGGGATATGTTCGCATCCTTCGAAGAAAGGGGACGCATGTTTAAAGAGTCGGTGCATAACCTAAGATAGGGGCTTGTTCGCCTCTTCCGCGGGCAAGTCCCAAATCTCTAGAAGAGGTGTTGCATCGATGGCTAAAGTTCGGACCGCCCCTGATATTACGATCGCGGCGAGCACGATGTTCCTCCTGGCGATTGGAGTGATCATGGTGTACAGTGCCAGCGCCGTGCTCGCATTCCATGAGTTCGGCGATTCTTTTTATTATTTTAAGCGGCAGCTGATCTTCGCTGTGCTCGGCATCCTGGCCATGTTCACCATGATGAATCTCGACTATCTGATCCTGAAAAGATACGCGAAGCCGATCCTTATCTTCTGTTTCATCATGCTGGTGATCGTACTCATCCCCGGCATCGGGGTCGTTCGCGGCGGCGCGCGAAGCTGGCTGGGGATCGGCTCCTTCGGCATTCAGCCGTCGGAGTTCATGAAACTGGGGATGATCATCTTCCTGGCCAAATATCTGGAGGCTAACCAAAGCAAGATCATGAATTTCTTCAGCGGACTCATGCCGCCGCTGATGCTTGTCGGAATCGCTTTCGGCCTCATCATGCTGCAGCCGGATCTCGGCACGGGCGCTGTACTCGTTGGCGCCTCGCTCATGATCATCTTCGTCGCGGGCGCCCGTATCAGCCATCTGCTCCTGCTGGCAGCCGCGGGTGCGGCTGGATTTGCCGGTCTGATCCTGGCGGCGCCTTATCGCTTGCAGCGGATCACGGCCTTCCTCGACCCATGGCAGGATCCCCTGGGCGCCGGATATCAAGCGATCCAGTCCCTTTATGCCATTGGTCCCGGAGGCTTGGCCGGCCTTGGTCTTGGCATGAGCCGGCAGAAGTACAACTACCTGCCGGAACCGCAGAATGATTTTATCTTCTCGATTATTGCTGAAGAGCTGGGGTTCATCGGCGGCACTTTCGTCATCCTCTTATTCCTGCTGCTCGTATGGCGGGGCATGCGCACGGCGATTACAGCGCCGGATACCTTCGGCAGCCTGCTTGCCGTCGGCATCGTCGGCATGTTCGCCGTCCAGGTCATCATTAACATCGGCGTGGTGATCGGCATGTTCCCCGTAACCGGCATTACGCTGCCGCTCATCAGCGCCGGCGGCTCATCGCTCACGTTGATGCTCACGGCAGTAGGCATCTTATTGAATATATCCCGATACTCGAGGTGAGGAGAACATGCGCGTAGTATTAACCGGGGGCGGCACGGGCGGCCATATCTATCCGGCGCTTGCCATCGCTCGTCAGGTGACGGATGCGGAACCAGGCAGCGAGCTGCTCTATATCGGCAGCAACCGGGGGCTGGAACGGGAGCTGGCAGCGAAGGAACAGATTCCCTTCGAAGCGATTGAGATCAGCGGTTTCCGCCGCAGTCTATCGTGGGAGAACGTCAGGACGATCCTGCGTTTCGTACGGGGCGTGAGGCGTTCCAAACAGCTGCTGCGTCGGTTTCAGCCCGATATCGTCGTCGGCACGGGAGGGTACGTATGCGGACCCGTTGTCTATGCGGCCGTCAAGCTGGGCATCCCGACGGTGCTGCATGAGCAGAACGTGATCCCCGGGCTGACCAATGCCTTCCTCAGCCGTTATGCGGACCTTGTGGCCGTGAGTTTTCCGGAATCTAGCAATAACTTTCCCCGTGCCAAACGCGTCTTATATACGGGGAATCCCCGTGCTTCGCAAGTCGTTCATGCAGATGGTGCAAGGGGACTGGAGTCCCTTGGCATGCGGCTTGCTGCAGATGAGAAGCTGGTGATTGTCATGGGCGGCAGCCGCGGTGCGAAGGCGATCAATGACAGCATGATCGAGATGGCGCCGCTCATCGCCGCTCAACCCAGCGGTTTAAAATTTGTGTTCATCACAGGTCAACCCTATTTCGAATCGACCATGTCGAAGATCCGGGAACAACTGGATGCCTGGCCGGAAGCACTGAAGGTTGTCCCGTATGTACATAATATGCCGGAAGTGCTGGCAGCCGCATCCCTCATCGTCAGCCGTTCCGGCGCTTCATCGCTGGCAGAGATCACGGCTTTGGGGCTGCCATCCATTCTGATTCCCTCTCCGAATGTTACGAACAACCATCAAGAGGCCAATGCCCGCTGGCTGGAACGGGAAGGTGCTGCGAAGGTCATCCTGGAGCGCGATCTGGACGGCAGGACCTTATATGATGCCGTTTGCCGCATCGCTGATGATGCCATCCGCTTCGAACATATGTCCCGCATGTCCAAGAAGCTTGGCAAACCGGATGCGGCCGAAGCAATCTATGAAGCGATGTGCGGCCTTATCCGCGGCCAGAACTTCTAAGACAAGCAGCATGGATCCGTGCAGATGGGCGATTGTCACACTCCTCGGCACACATACATAAACTATCGTAACACGTGACAACATCACGGGCTCATATACCGAGCCGCCTCTGGCATGGAGCTGAAGCTGCCGGGCAGCTGCCCAATCATTCGACCAAAAGGAGGTCCTCCGATGCACAATGTCATATCCGAATTACAAGCAGCCGGTGTGGGAGAAGTGCGCATCGATGAACCCATGAGCAGACATACGACCTGGAGAATCGGCGGTCCCGCTGATTGTCTGTATATCCCCGAGACGAAGGAACAACTGCTTGAAGCGATGAAGATCCTGCGCCGTCATGAGGTGCCTTGGACCGTCTTCGGCAAAGGTTCCAACACCCTGGTCACAGACAAAGGCATACGGGGAGTCGTCATCAAATTAGGGGACGGATTCGATACGGCGGTGTTCGATGGTGAGGTTGTGCGCGCGGGAGGGGCTTATTCCTTCGTAAGGCTGTCCATCCTGGCTGCGAAGCAGGGGTTGACGGGACTGGAATTCGCCGGCGGCATTCCGGGTACGGTGGGCGGTGCTGTGTATATGAATGCAGGAGCACATGGCTCGGATGTGTCACGCATTCTAATCGAAGCTGAAGTTGTCTTGGAAACCGGTGAGTTAGCGGTATTGTCAAGAGAGGACATGGATTTTGCTTACCGCCATTCCCTCCTGCAGAGAAGAAAAGGCATCGTCGTATCCGCTGCTTTCCAGCTCGCTTACGGCGACCGGAAGGAAATCGCTGCGGCGATGGCTTCCTACAAGGAACGGCGTACGAAGACGCAGCCGCTTACGAAACGATGCGCAGGCAGTGTGTTCCGCAATCCTCCGAACGACTACGCAGCGCGTCTCATCGAAGCGTGCGGGTTAAAGGGAACGCGGATCGGCGGCGCAGAAGTGTCCGATCTGCACGCTAATTTCATCGTGAATACCGGCAACGCTACAGCAGAAGACGTCCTCACCCTGATAGAATACATCCAGGTAAAGGTGCATGAACAGCATGGCATTCGCCTCGTCCCGGAAGTTCTGGTGGTGGGTGAGCGGTAAATCGGAGGTGGGACATTGGAGAAATTGGTCATCGAAGGCGGCAGGCCGCTTCAGGGAACCATCGAAGTTCACGGTTCGAAGAATGCAGCTTTGCCGATTCTGGCTGCCAGTATCTTGGCAGAAGGCACGCACATGATCAACAACGTTCCGAATCTGCTGGACATCCATGTCATGTTGAGCATCTTGTCAGCACTTGGCTGTCGCACGGAGATGAGGGAAGAGCGGGTGATCATCGACACTTCGACCGTCACTACGTCACAGATTCCAGAAGATCTGATGGGACAGATGCGTTCTTCGATATTTCTGATGGGGCCGCTCTTAGCCCGATTCGGACGAGTGACGGTCACGCAGCCCGGGGGATGCGCGATCGGTGAACGCAAGATCGATCTTCACCTGCGCGGCTTAGAAGCCTTGGGGGCAAACATTCAGATTCAAGGGGGCACGATTCACTGCACCGCCGACCGCCTCGTCGGCACCGAGATCTTCTTGGATCTGCCGAGCGTTGGGGCAACGGAGAACATCCTCATGGCTGCCGTTCGCGCTGAGGGCAAGACGGTCATCTACAACGCCGCTCGTGAGCCGGAGATTGAAGACCTGCAGAACTATCTGAACCGCATGGGAGCGCGGGTCAGCGGAGCCGGCACCAGCACGATCACAGTGGAAGGCGTGGAGCATCTGACGCCGTGTCAGTACACGGTCATCCCTGACCGCATCGTCTCAGGGACGATGATGGTGGCAGCGGCGGCTACAAGAGGGGACGTGGTGCTGGAAGGAGTGAATCCTGAGCATCTTACTACTATCACGCACGTGCTGCGCCGCGCAGGTGTTCACATCGAGGTCGGCGATGATATAATGAAAATATCATGCCCGACGCGAACGCGGGCTGTCGAACGGATCGTCACCCAGCCGTATCCCGCATTTCCTACGGATATGCAGCCGCAGATGATGGTCTTATTCTCCTTATCCTATGGTACGAGTATCATCAAGGAGACGATCTTCGAAGGGCGATTCAAACACGTCGACGAGCTGAACCGCATGGGAGCGGATATCCGCGTTGATTCTCATTCCGCCTTTGTCCGCGGTGTTCCCAGATTATATGGCGCAACCGTCGAGGCAACGGATCTCCGCGCCGGTGCGGCCCTCGTGATCGCAGGCCTTGCGGCAAGCGGCACGACGATCGTCGAACAGGTCCACCATATCGACCGCGGTTATGAACGAATCGAAGACATGTTCGCGCGTCTCGGAGCTAGAATTGAACGCTACACGAGTTCGCCGGCTGCTAAGCGGGTCAGCGGATAAGCATCATATTGTCAGCAAGCCGCTTGTCGGTTCCTGCTCAGCAGGGACCGACAGCCGGCATGGTTATCGAGCTTTCTCAAGCGATGGTGGTGATGGACAAGATGGCTGCAAGCCAGAACATCCCGGCGATGCGGAAAGTGCAGGCGAAGACGAAGAGCCGGAGCAGCCGCAGGCTGATTTTTTTGCTTATTCTATTCTTTATAACTATACTCTTGCTGTTGTTCTTTCATTCCTCTTACAGCCGAATTACTTCCATAGAGATCCTCGGCCAGATCTATGTGAGCGAGGAGAGCATCAAGGAAGCCAGCGGCATCGAGTTGAACGATCACTTCTTCCTCGTTTCGCCGGAGAAGATCGAGGAGCGCATCGAGGCGATCGAGATCATCAAGGATGCGGTCGTCACGAAGCAGTTCCCCGGGCGAGTGTTCATCGACATCGAAGAATATCCTGAAGTCGCTTATGAGATCACGCCGGAAGGCCGACCGGAGGCCATCCTCGCCAATGGTTCAGCGGTGATCCTCACGGATCAGTCCGTCATCATCGACAAGCCGATCCTCTCAGGATGGGTAGATCAAGAGATGAAGCGCCGCTTGACGGAAACGCTGGCGAACATACCGGACAGCTTACTAGCCGATATATCGGAGATCAAACCGAATCCATCCCGCTCCTATCCCGATAAGATCATGATGTACACCCGCTCTTTCTTCCAGATCGAGACGACGATCGAGAAACTGCCGGAGAAGATCAAAGTATACAGACCGATCATCGAAGATCAGTTGGAACAGAACGTAAACGGCGGGATGATCAGCCTGCTCGAGATCGACCGCTTCATCCCCTACCCGGAACCCGAGGAGACAAAAGCGGATTCCGGCGAAGGAGCCGAAGCACAGGCGGAGCAGCGGGATTAATCCAGCAGATGATGAAAGAAGCGCGTTCGAATTACATCTCTGGTAAAGAATAGTTTCAATAACACCATTCGCATGTCACAAAACGACGAAAACCGACATGATCCTTAAAATGTGACTACTCAATATCATTGAATAATGATATTATTGAGATTATGGTATTAATAGTATTTTTCAACAAGTTAACTAACTTCTTAACGATCTTCACAAGCTGATTGGACAAGCACTTACGGGAAAAATATTTGCCGCGAAAAAAAGGTATCAACTAAGCTTTGTGGAATATATATTTCAGTGATTATTTTTTTGCCGTGCTAGCTGATTTGATAGAATATATGCTCGCAATACCCACTAGATCATTGGATATGGGAGGTGCCTCGGGTTGAGCAGCAATGACATCATCGTCAGTTTAGACATAGGAACATCCAAAGTTCGCGTCATCATCGGCGAAGTAAACAACGGATCGATTAACATAATCGGTGTTGGATCTGCTGACTCGGAGGGAATTCGCAAAGGTTCGATTGTCGACATCGACCAAACGGTTCAATCCATTCGCAAGGCAGTAGACCATGCGGAACGCATGGTTGGCATACAGATTTCGGATGTATATGTAGGCATTGCAGGGAATCATATCGCACTGCAAACCAGCCACGGCGTCGTTGCTGTATCGAACGAAGACCGAGAGATCGGCAATGTCGATATCGATCGAGTTTTGCAAGCGTCGCGCGTCATCGCCATCCCGCCTGAACGGGAGATCATCGGCGTGATCCCAAGACAGTTCATTGTGGACGGCTTGGAAGGTATCTTCGATCCGCGCGGTATGATCGGCGTTCGCCTCGAAGTGGATGCGACGATTATTACGGGATCTAAGACTGCTGTACATAATCTGCTCAAATGTGTGGAGAAAGCCGGCCTTAAAGCCGCGGACCTCGTCTTGATGTCACTTGCTGCAGGAGAACTTGCTTTGTCGAAGGACGAGAAGACGATGGGGACAGTGCTTGTCGATATCGGTGCGGGCTCGACAACCATCGCCGTCTATGATCAAGGCAACCTGCAAGCGACATCGACGTTGCCGATCGGCGGCGAATATATCACAAATGATATCTCGATCGGACTCAGGACACAGACAGATGTGGCTGAGAAACTGAAACTAAAGTACGGCTGTGCGCTCATCCAAGATGCGGAAGCCGATAAGAAATTCAAAGTTCAGCGGATCGGCAGCAACTCGGAGAAGGAATATAACCAAGTCGACTTGGCGACCATCATCGAACCGCGTGTGCAAGAGATCTTCCAGCTCATCCGGCAGGAAGTCGCGCGCCTCGGTTATAAGGACTTGCCGGGGGGTTATGTGCTGACCGGCGGTACGGTATCGATGCCCGGTGTCGCCGCATTGGCGCAGAATGAGCTGAGGACGTCTGTACGTATCGCTTCACCTGATTTTATCGGCGTGAGGGACCCGTCTTATACTTCCGGCGTAGGTGTTATCCATTATGTTATGAAGTATATGCGCGGAGTAAAATCAGGAGCTTCTGTCAAATCAACAGGCAAGAGATCTGATTCGGATCAGCCGGGACTGTTTGCCAAGCTGCGCAATTGGCTCAGCGAATTTGTCAACTAGCGGATATTAGTGAGGGGGAAATTGAAGACGATGTTGGAATTTGATCTTGATATTAATCAACTCGCGCGGATAAAAGTTATCGGTGTTGGCGGCGGCGGCAGCAATGCTGTGAACCGAATGATCGACTCCGGAATGAAGAATGTTGAATTTATTACGGTCAATACAGACGCCCAGGCGCTGAACATGTCCAAATCGGAGTTCAAATTGCAGATCGGCGAGAAGCTGACGAGGGGTCTTGGTGCCGGCGCGAACCCGGAGATCGGCAAGAAGGCAGCCGAGGAATCCCGGGAGCTGATCATGAATGCGCTGCGCGGTGCGGATATGGTCTTCGTCACAGCCGGTATGGGGGGCGGTACGGGGACGGGGGCTGCGGCGGTGATCGCGGAGGTAGCCAAAGAATGCGGGGCGCTGACCGTCGGCGTAGTCACGCGGCCGTTCACCTTCGAAGGACGCAAGCGTCAGACGCATGCGGAGAGCGGCATCGCTGCGCTTAAGGAGAAGGTCGACACCCTGATCGTCATCCCGAACGACCGTCTGCTTGAGATCGTCGATAAGAAGACGCCGATGATCGAGGCCTTCCGTGAAGCAGATAACGTCCTGCGGCAAGCGGTGCAAGGCATCTCTGACCTCATCGCGGTGCCGGGTCTGATCAACTTGGACTTCGCCGACGTGAAGACGATCATGTCCGAACGAGGTTCTGCACTCATGGGAATCGGTACCGCTACGGGCGAGAATCGGGCGGCGGAAGCTGCGAAGAAGGCGATCATGAGCCCGCTTCTCGAGACATCCATCGAAGGGGCGCGCGGCGTGATCATGAACATCACCGGCGGTTCGAATCTGAGCTTGTATGAGGTGAACGAAGCTGCGGATATCGTCATCTCCGCTTCCGATCCGGAAGTGAACATGATCTTCGGTGCGATCATCGATGAGGACATGAAGGACGAGATCAAGGTGACGGTTATCGCCACGGGCTTTGAGAACCGCTCGGCTTCCTCCGGTACGTCGAAGTCTGCTCAATCCGCCGACAAAGCGGATCCCAGACTATCGAATCTGCGGCCCTTTGGCACGCAGCCGACGGCGGATCAGCTGGATATTCCAACCTTCCTCCGCAATCGCGGCAGAACGTTGGATTAAGTCTGTTGCCATGGACGATCATGGATGGATTCATATTTTCATCCATTCATAGGTTTTTTCATAGAGATTCCTGCGGACATTCGCAGGAATCTTTTGTTGTTTTCAGCCCTTCAATCCTCGACAAAAATATTGCCGTACAAGTAGCAAGTTTAGACAGACTTTGAAATAGACTTTATATATACTGGTCTCATCTGAAGGCGAGAGGGTGGCAAGCTTGATTGTCTACTTGGATCTCGTGTTCCTGACGAACCTGTTCATCGACGCGGCGCTCTTGAGGATGACTGCTTGGTCGCGGCGATTAACGTTCCGATGGTGGAGACTGGTACTCGCTTCGGCCGTCGGCGCCCTGTATGTCGTCATGCTCTTCGTCCCAAGCCCGTCCTTCTTGTTCACAACACTTATCAAACTGCTCTTCTCTGTGGTCATGCTGCTCACGGCTTTTGGCTATGTTCATATGCAGCATTTCCTGCGCAATCTTGGCGTATTCTATCTGATCAGCTTCTGCGCAGCGGGGTGTATGTTCGGCTTGCACTATCTGTGGCTGAGTTCCAGTGAACTCTTCAGCGGCATCTGGTTCAGCCGCACCGGCGCGATGACGTTCCACTTTCAGACGGGGATTCTATACGTTTCCTTATCGCTCATCGGAGCGCTGTGGTTCTATCGCAGTGTGCAGCAGAGCCGCCGCCGGCAGGAAGCCAAGCAGCAGTTCATGGCCGAAGCGGAGATACTCATCGATGATGCGCGGATTCGCTGCATGGGCCTGATCGATACGGGCAACCGGCTGTTCGATCCCCTGACGCGCACGCCGGTGATGGTCACAGAGCTTGCGCTGTGGGAGGAGTATCTGCCGGAGGCGTTCATTCAACGGGCGAAGCGGATGCGTGCGGAGGAGATCGTGCAGGACCTCGATGGACTGGCGATGGTCTGGCGCGATCGATGGCGGCTCGTTCCATACAAGGGCATTCACCATGGAACGAGTTTTATGCTGGCGCTGAAGCCGGACCGGGTCATCGTCCATGCCGACGGTCAGGAATACGAGGTCAGCAAAGTGTTGATCGGTCTGAAACCGGACCGGTTGAGCAGCGAAGCGGCATATCGAGCAATCATCCATCCGGAACTTGTGAATCTGTAAGAGGCCAGAGGATGCCACAATGGGCAATTCAGTACGGGAGGTATATGATGCTTACGAAGCTGAGATTGAGCCTAACCATTTATTATTATCGCTTGCTATTTCTGCTGGGATTGAAGAGTGAGGAGATCTACTATATCGGCGGAAGCGAGGCCCTGCCTCCCCCGCTCACCCGGGAAGAAGAAGAGTATCTGCTGGGCAGATTATCCTCAGGGGATTCGGCCACGCGGGCACTGCTTATCGAACGCAATCTGCGGTTAGTCGTCTATATCGCCCGCAAGTTTGAGAATACCGGCATTCATATCGAAGATCTTGTGTCGATCGGCGCGATCGGTCTGATCAAGGCAGTGAACACCTTCGACCCGGAGAAGAAGATCAAGCTCGCCACTTATGCTTCCCGCTGCATCGAGAATGAGATCTTGATGTACCTGAGGCGCAACAGCAAGATTCGCACGGAAGTCTCCTTCGATGAGCCGCTCAATATCGACTGGGACGGCAACGAACTCCTCTTATCCGATGTTCTTGGCACGGACAATGATACGATCTATCGCAATATCGAAGAACAAGTGGACCGCAAGCTGCTGCAGAAGGCGCTGGATAAGCTGTCAGACCGGGAGCGCGTCATCATGGAACTGCGCTTCGGCCTGCAGGACGGAGAAGAGAAGACACAGAAGGATGTCGCCGATCTGCTCGGCATCTCCCAATCCTATATCTCCAGGCTGGAGAAGCGGATCATCAAGCGTTTGCGCAAGGAATTCAACAAGATGGTCTGAAAGATGATCTGACCTTGCGAGGGATCTGATCAAGAAGAACGGAGGATGCCTTAGGAAGAGACTGTCAGAATAAAATGACCCTCCAAGGAGATACTTAACAGTAATGTTTCTCCTTGGGAGGTAATCACGATGACACGCAACAAAGTGGAAATCTGTGGTGTGGATACCGCGAAGCTGCCCGTACTCAGCAATGCCGAGATGAGAGAGCTGTTCGTACAGCTGCAGCAGCATGATGACAGGGCGTCAAGAGAGAAATTGGTGAACGGCAATTTGCGCCTCGTACTCAGCGTGATTCAGCGTTTCAACAACCGGGGCGAATATGTGGATGATCTGTTTCAGGTCGGCTGCATCGGACTCATGAAGGCGATCGATAATTTCGATCTCAGCCAGAATGTCCGGTTCTCAACCTATGCCGTGCCGATGATCATCGGTGAGATTCGCCGTTACCTTCGCGACAACAATCCGATACGCGTGTCAAGATCGCTGCGCGATATCGCCTACAAAGCGCTGCAGGTTCGCGATCAGCTGACGAATCAAAATTCCCGCGAACCGACCGTGCAAGAGATCTCTGCCGTGATGAATGTGCCGAAGGAGGATATCGTATTCGCCTTGGATGCGATTCAAGATCCTGTCTCGCTGTTCGAGCCGATCTATCACGACGGCGGGGATCCGATCTATGTGATGGATCAGATCAGCGACGAGCGCAACGCAGATGCGTCTTGGATCGAAGAGATCGCCCTCCGGGAGGCGCTGCATAAGTTAAACGAGAGGGAGAAAATGATCCTGTCCATGCGTTTCTTCGAAGGGAAGACGCAGATGGAAGTGGCCGAGGAGATCGGCATCTCGCAAGCTCAGGTATCGCGTCTTGAGAAAACGGCGATTCAACAGATGCAGAAACATGTGAAGACCATTACATAGACGCTTCACATCGGGAACCAGGGCACACCAGCTCTGGTTCTTAATTATTGTTGAGCCCCAGCTGCCAAAAACTCGGTCATATATCCTTGTTCCATCATATACATAGTACTAAGGAAGACATTACAGACATGGTGGGACATAAAGCGATGAAGATATCTGACTTCCAGACCAAAGATGTGATCAACATCGTGGACGGCAAAAAGCTCGGTCAAATCAGCGACTTGGAGCTCGATCTCAAACAGGGCAGGATCGAATCGATTGTCATTCCCGCAGCCGGCAAATTCTTCGGGTTGTTCGGCAGCGGCCATGATCTTATCATCCCCTGGCGGAGCATCGTGAAGATCGGCATGGACGTCGTGCTGGTGAGACTGGATACCTCAAGGCTGGAGCGGGAGGAACTGGGCGAAGAGGAGGCGCCCGCGGATTATCATCGGCATATTCGGAAGCTGGATTAATATCCGAAGTAAGATAGTCCCAGCGGCAGCAGACAAGTCAGTTCTTTAGACGGCTTGTATGTTGCCGCTTTGTTGTCTAAGATTAGAGTACTACCGTGCATGAAATTTGTTGCTTATCGCAGAAAGGAGGCCGCAGATGGAGGCTTTTGTCAGGCAGGAGGAAGAAAACGGCCTCATCACCTTTCGCCTTGCATCGTGGCAGCAGCGCGATCCGAAGCTGAGTGCCGGCTTCTCCTCGCGGCTCGGAGGCGTCAGCCGCGGCCGATGGGATTCTCTGAACTGCGCCCTGCATGTCGAAGACGACCCTGAGCATGTGCTTGTGAATCGGCACCGCCTTGCAGCGGCGGCGGGATTTGATTTTGCCGCGTGGACCTGTGCGGAGCAGGTGCATGGCAAGCGGGTTGCTGTCGTGGGGACAGCGGATCGGGGGCGCGGCCGCAGCAGCCGGGATACAGCGATCCCGGAGGCCGATGCATTGATTACCGATGAACCGGGGATCATGCTGGTAACCTTCTATGCCGATTGTGTGCCTATCTACTACTATGACCCTGTGGTCCGGGCTGCGGGCCTTGCCCATGCCGGCTGGCGGGGGACGGCGCAGCGGATCGCCGGCGAGACGGTGCAGGCGATGCGCGCTTCCTATGGCAGCAAACCTGAGAATCTCTATGCGGCCATCGGGCCTTCCATCGGTCCTTGCTGTTATGAAGTGGACGAGCGGGTGATCGGGGCGATGGAAGCCGCAGGACTGACAGCGGGCTGGACGGCGCAGGACAGCGGCCGATATATGTTGAATCTGCAAGAACTTAACCGACAAATTCTGATTCAAGAAGGAATTTTGCCGGATAATATCGAAATATCAACGAGATGCACCAGCTGCCATGCCGCCGATTTTTTCTCCCATCGCAGGGATGGGCCAACGGGTCGTATGGCCAGCTGGATCGGATGGAAGAGGTGAGAGAATCCGTTGACACTACAAGAGAGAATCGCAGCAGTGAAGCAGCGGATCCAAGCAGCATGTGAACGCAGCGGACGCCGGATGAGCGGGATCAACCTCGTCGCGGTGACGAAGTATGTCTCTGTGGAAGGCGTTCGCGAGGTGTTGAACAGCGGGCTTACCCATATCGGGGAGAACCGCTGGCAGGATGCCAAGGAGAAATGGCAAGCCCTCGGCGATCAAGGGACGTGGCATTTTATCGGTCATCTGCAGTCGAATAAGGCGAAGGATGTCATCGGCAAGTTCGCCTATATTCACTCGCTGGACCGGCTTTCGCTGGCGAAGGAACTGCAGAAGCGGGCTGAGGCTGAGAACCTTACGGTGAATTGTTTCATTCAGCTGAATGTTTCCGGCGAGACCAGCAAGTTCGGCCTTGCGCCGGAGCAGTTGTTCGAGTTTGTCAAGAGCATCAAGCCCATGGATCGCCTGCATATCACGGGTTTGATGACGATGGCCCCCTTTGAAGCTGACCCTGAGGCGACGCGGCCGGTATTCCGCGAACTGCGGAACTGGCGCGATCGGCTGAACGAGGAAGGGATCCTGCCCTATCCGGTGACGGAGCTCTCCATGGGTATGTCCAATGACTTCGAAGTAGCGATCGAAGAAGGAGCGACCTGGCTGAGGCTGGGATCGGTGCTTGTCGGAAGCGAATAGATCGAGGGAAGGAGGATCTGATGATGGGACTCATGAACAAAATCTGGTCTTTTATCGGGCTGCAGGACGAAGAGGATATTGTAGAAAGGGAGCGGATCGTAGAAGAGGAGCCGGATTACACCTATCCGGAGCCGCGCCGTACGAACAAGAACAATGTCGTCAGCCTGCACACCCAGAGGGGGCAGAAGATGTATCTCTGCGAACCGAGGTCTTATGAAGAAGCGCAGGAGATGGCGGATCACCTCCGATCGCGCCGTTCCGTAGTGTGCAACTTGCAGCGGGTGCGTCCTGACCAGGCCGTGCGCATCGTTGACTTTCTAAGCGGCACGGTATATGCTCTTAACGGGACGATTGCGAAAGTTGGCACGAATATTTTTGTCTGCACGCCTGATAATGTAGAAGTGCAGGGCACGATTACGGATATGTTTGAAGAGGGGAGCTACAGCGAGAAGAGGTGATACGTTTTTGAATTTTTATCAGTTGGTTTATTGGATCAATATTCTGTTCGAAATCTATCGCTACATGATCATCATCTATATCTTGATGTCCTGGATCCCGAATGTTCGGGCCAGCTCGATCGGTGAGCTGCTCGGTAAGTTCGTAGAGCCTTACCTCACGCCCTTTCGGCGCATCATCCCGCCGATCGGCGGCATGCTGGACGTTTCGCCGATCGTGGCGCTGATCGCGCTGATCTTCGTCCAACAGGGATTGATCACCGTCCTAAGATTTCTTTTCTTCTAACCAATGAAACGGAGCTGCATCCCATGAGAACTGACTTGTATCAACACTATCATCCGGATGAGAAGCCGTTCATAGACCGGGCGGACGAATGGTTGATGAAGGCTGCCTATGAGCATCAAGTGAAGCGAACCGACTTTCTTGATCCGAGGCAAGCCTTTATTTTGTCCAGCTTGGCGAACCGCTATGACGGGATCCAAGTGGTGTATAACGGGGGAGATCCTGAAGCCGAACGCAAGCGGGCGCTGATCATGCCGGACTACCGCGATCCCGAGCGGGAGGATGCGGGCGTCGGATTGTTAGCGATTACGTCGGAGGATGCGCGAATCGCGGAACTCGATCACGGTGATTATCTGGGCGCGATCCTGGGCCTTGGCATCAAGCGGGATAAAGTGGGGGACCTCCATCCTTCACCCGAAGGCTGCCATGTGCTCTTGGCTGCGGAGATCTTGGATTACGTGCATATGCATCTGCGCCAGGTGCATCGCGTGCAGGTTTATACGGAGACCCTGCCGATCGACGAGCTGAAGCGGGTGGAACCGGAACTGGAGGAGACGGCCTTTACCGTCGCTTCTCTGAGATTGGACGCCGTTGTCAGCGACGTGTTTAAACTCAGCCGAGCCAAGGCGTTGAAACCTATCCAAGCCGGCCATTGTAAACTGAATTGGAAGATCGAAGAGGATCCGTCGCGGGAATTGCAGGAAGGGGATATCGTATCCTTGAAGGGATATGGGCGTTTTAAGATCCTGGCGATCGAGGGGGCCTCGAAGAAGGGTCGCATTCGGGTCAGAGCCGGCAGGTACAGCTGAGCGCAGCGATACGCGGATCAAACCGTATAAAGCGCAGATTTTTGGCTTCAGACAGAAGGATTATGCAGATTTATGTCGAAATTAACACTCATTGTCTATAGAACTACATAACAATCGAACTGCTTAACACATACATGAAACATTTCATGGGAGGTGCGAACCAATGCCGCTTACGCCATTGGATATTCATAATAAAGAATTCAGCCGTAAGATTCGCGGTTACGACGAAGATGAAGTCAATGAGTTTCTAGATCAGATCATTAAAGACTATGAAGCACTGATCCGTGAAAATAAGGAACTGCAAGCAAAACTCGAGGCCTATGAGGAGAAGGTTAACCACTTTAAGACGATGGAAGAGACGCTGAGCAAGACGATCGTGGTGGCGCAGGAAGCCGCTGACGAGATGAAGGCGAATGCGAAGAAGGAAGCGCAGCTGATCATCAAGGAAGCGGAGAAAAACGCCGATCGCATCATCAACGAATCCCTTGCCAAGTCGCGTAAGATCGCTTTGGATTCGGAGGAACTCAAGAAACAGGCGATGATTTATCGCACGCGATTCCGCTCCCTGCTGGAAGCTCAGCTGGAGCTATTGAATCAAGAAGATTGGAACTTCGAGAAGATGAATCTGGAATTAGAATTTCCCGCCAAAGATGAAGTCAAAGAATAACCAGATCTATGAACCTCCTTGCCGGAGGTTTTTTCATTGAGCCGCAGCGGCCGTCAAGGCCGTTATTGACGAGCAGTGGATTTTTCGTTATACTTCACGATAATAATATCAGCATATCAGCTAAGGATAATCAGTAGACAAGGCACAAGCGGTGATTGGGCCAGTAGGCCTTCAGCGATTCGACACCAGCGAGTTAGGGACGGTGCAAGCCTAACGTCAATCCGATGGCCGAAGATCTCCCATGAGCTTTCTCTGCGAACGGACGGTATGTCCCAGTAGTGGAGAACGGTGATCCCGTTAACGATCGTGAAAGCGGCGCTTCAAAAGTTTGGGGTTTAAGGTGGGCTTTTTTGTCTAATGGTCTGCATTGAATCGTCCCCCGAAGCGCAATGAGGGTGGTACCGCGAGCAAGCTTCTCGTCCCTTACCGGGATGTGAAGCTTTTTTTAATTTAGTCGTCATTTCAACTTGATATAGGAGTGTGTGAGTGATCATGGATTACAGCAAAACGCTAAACCTGCTTAAGACCGATTTCCCGATGCGCGGCGGTCTGCCGCAGGCAGAACCGAAGATGCAGGAGTGGTGGAAGGAGATCGACATCTACAAGCGGGTGCAGGAACACCGCAAAGGCGGCCCGAAATTCATCCTGCATGACGGACCTCCGTACGCGAACGGAGACATCCATATCGGCCACGCGTTGAATAAAGTGTTGAAGGATATCATCATCCGCTACAAATCGATGCAAGGCTTCGATGCGCCGTATGTCCCCGGCTGGGATACCCACGGCTTGCCGATCGAGCAGGCGATCATCAACTCCGGCAAGGCGGACCGCAAGAAGATGAGCGTCAGCGAGTTCCGCGAGGCCTGCAGACAGTACGCGCTGCAGTGGGTGGAGCGGCAGAAGATGCAGTTCCAGCGGCTGGGCGTACGCGGGGACTGGGACAACCCATACCTCACTCTGACGCCGGACTTTGAAGCGCAGCAGATCCGGCTGTTCGGCGAGATGGTGAAGAAGGGCTATATCTACAAGGGTCTGAAGGCCATCTATTGGTCCCCGTCCTCTGAGAGTGCACTGGCTGAAGCGGAGATCGAGTACAAGGAGAAGACATCGCCTTCGATCTACGTGGCTTTCGACATCAAAGACGGCAAAGGCGTCTTGCCTGAGGATGCGGCGGTCATCATCTGGACGACGACTCCGTGGACGCTGCCGGCGAACCTGGCAGTCAGCGTGCATCCGGAATATGAGTATGCGCTGGTGGAAGCCGAAGGACGGAAGTTCGTGTTAGCGGCTGAGCTCGTGGAGAGCGTGAAGCAAGCTGTCGGCTGGGAGCAGGTGACGGAACTTCAGCGCATCAAGGGCGAGGAACTGGAGTACGTCGTCTGCAAGCACCCGTTCTATGACCGGGACTCCGTGGTGATCCTCGGCGAGCACGTGACGCTTGATGCGGGGACGGGCTGCGTACACACGGCGCCGGGACACGGGGAAGAAGACTTCGAGATCGGTGCGAAGTACAATCTCGGCGTGCTCTGCCCCGTTGATGAGCAGGGCAAATTTACGAAGGAAGCGCCGGGCTTCGAAGGCGTCTTCTATGATAAGGCCAACAAGATGATCACCGAGATGCTGGAGGCTTCCGGCCATCTGTTGAAGCTGGACTTCATCAAACACCAATACCCCCACGACTGGCGGACGAAGAAACCGGTAATCTTCCGCGCAACGGAACAATGGTTTGCTTCGATCGACGGTTTCCGCGAAGCGATGCTGGAGGAGATCAAGAAGCTGAATTGGACGCCGAAGTGGGGAGAGATTCGCCTGCATAACATGATCGCCGAACGCGGCGACTGGTGTATCTCGCGGCAGCGCACCTGGGGCGTGCCGATCCCGATCTTCTACTGCCGCAGCTGCAACGAGCCCCTTGTGAACGATGCGACCATCGAGCATGTGGCGGAGATCTTCGAGCGCGAGGGCTCGAATGCGTGGTTCGACCGGGATGAGAAGGAGCTTATGCCGGAAGGCACGTTGTGTGCGAAGTGCGGACACGGCGAATTCCGCAAGGAGACGGACATCATGGACGTCTGGTTCGACTCCGGCTCGACCCATGCGGGTGTGCTTCGTACGAGAGAAGAGCTGGACTGGCCGGCGGATCTGTATCTCGAAGGTTCGGATCAATACCGCGGCTGGTTCAACTCCTCGCTGATCACCTCCGTGGCGGTTAACGGCAAAGCGCCTTACAAGGGCATCCTTAGCCACGGATTCACGCTGGATGGGGAAGGCCGCAAGATGTCCAAATCGCTGGGCAATACCATCGACCCGAACAAGGTATGCGATACGATGGGCGCGGATATCCTCCGCCTCTGGGTCAGTTCGGTGGATTACAAGGAAGATCACCGCATCTCCGATGCGATCTTGAAGCAGATCACGGAAGTATACCGGAAGATCCGCAACACGCTGCGCTTCTTCCTGGGCAATCTGAACGGCTTCGATGCGGTGAAGGATCGCGTGGCCTATGAGGATATGAATGAGCTTGACCGCTATGCGGTCATCCAGCTGAACCGCATGATCGAGCGGGTGATCGAGGCCTATGAGGCTTACGATTTCCATATCGTGTACCAAGCGATCCATCATTTCTGCGCGGTGGAGATGAGCTCCTTCTATCTGGATATCATCAAGGACCGCCTCTATGTCAGCGCACCTCATGATCCGGAGCGCAAGGCGGCGCAGACGGTGCTCTACGATGCCCTGCTTGCGATTACGAAGCTGATCGCGCCGATCCTGCCGCATACGGCGGATGAAGTGTGGAAGTACATTCCGCATACGGATCTGGTCAGCGTACAGCTCGCTGATATGCCGAAGCCGAATGCCGAGGTATTCGATGAAGAGCTGGAACGCAAATGGGCGGCCTTCCTCGATGTGCGGGAGGAAGTGTTCAAGGCACTGGAAGTGGCGCGCAAGGACAAAACAATCGGCAACTCCCTGGGCGCCAAAGTGACATTGTATCCTGCATCGCAGGAGGTTGCAGACCTGTTGGCCCGCTTCGAGCGCTTGGATACGCTGTTCATCGTCTCCCAAGTTGCGGTGCAGGCCGCAGGCGAACCGGTGCCGGCGGATGCCATGCAAGAGCGTCTTGTTGCCGTGAAAGTTGAGCCGGCAGAAGGCGAGAAATGCGAGCGCTGCTGGATCGTCACGCCGGAGGTCGGCAAACACGAGCACGCAGAGCATTCTGCCCTGTGTCCGCGCTGTGCTGATATCGTCGTGCATCACTTTGCTGGGGATTCCGAAGAAGTCTGATAGCCGTATGTAGTCCTGCTTAACAGACTACAAGCTTTTTCACTCGGACGGATGTCTGAATGAAAAAGCTTGTTTTTTTCCATGCTTATAGATAGATGCGATGAGTACGCCAGTACACCGTGTGAACATCTAGGTGCTGTTAATAATTGATTGTGGATGCAAGTGAAGGGAGCGGAACGCGTCGGGATCGGCGCCTGCAAGCTCAATAATCTTACCAAAGGGGCTGGTGACAGGTGGCTGATGCCAAACATATGAATCATTCGAGTTCTTCGAAACCTGCGAAGCAGCCGGGTTATGCGGGCGAATCCGCCTTGCGCGGGGCGGCCCCTGCGGACGCTGATGAACGGAAGGGATATCTGCAGGAGCAGCTGCAAGCCTTCATCGACGGCCTGAAGTTTAAGGAGATCGCCGAATATGTGCAGCTGATGAATCATCCCCGTAAGCTGATCATCAACAATTTCTTGTCGGGCATCGCCCGCGGCGTCGGCATCGCGATGGGGCTGTCCGTCTTCCTCGTGACGGCTCTGTATGTGCTGCGCGCCCTGGGTACCCTCAATTTGCCGATCATCGGTGATTATATCGCGGATATCGTGAAGGTCGTGCAAGCGCAGCTGGAGGGAAGGACATACTGATGGAAGTGCAAGACGGAAGTCGATGACTGCTGTCTACGGCAGTACTGTGCTCTCAGGCGGGCTATAGTTGGTCTGCGGCTAACGGCTAGGCTTCGGCTGTGCAGTTTCATCAGCTTCATCCTGCGTCAGGATCTCCAGTTCGCGGTCGCCTTCCTCGTCGGCCAGATAGCGGTAGTAGGCTTTGTTGCGCACGACGGTGACTTTATCTCCATAGAGATCCGTAGCTAAGAAACTTTCGATCGGCTCCACGTATCCTTCCTGCTCATCCTCTTCGAGGACGACATCGTCGTAATCTTCGATCTGACGATCTTCAGCCAAAGCCGGGGAGTTGGAGTTCCCCCAAGAAGCGACGATTCTCCAAGCATCTTCCCTATCGAACCCCGTATGATCCGCACCGTCCAAGCTTGTCCTGCCGAAGGGCGGCTGCATGAATTCCTCCTCGATCGGCCGCCGCTCGGATACCTCCTGTTCCGCATGCTCTATGCAATACGGAGTAGAGGGCACGGCATCCAGCCGCTCATACGGGATCTCATTGCCGCAGACGGCGCACAGGCCGTAGGTTCCCGTTTCCATGCTTGCCAGAGCGAGCATGACCTGCTCCAATCGATGTTCCCGCCTCTCCAGCAGGGCGATATCCTTGCCACGTTCGTAGATCTCGGTGGCTGTATCGCCGGGATGGTTGTCGATCATGGAGAGCTCGCCGCTTTGTTCACGCTGCGATTCAGCAAGGTCGAAGCGTTCGCCGCTGTCCAGCCACTCTTCCAACTCCTTCTTCTCTCGCAGCAATTTCTCTTTGAGATGCTGTATGCTGACCATGTTCAGATGATTCAACTGCTTCACCCCCTTCTGCGATGCATCTATAGGGTGTGCGAGGCGGCAGCCTTTGTTGCGAGGTAAATCCTTGCGAAGCAGGATGATCGCGCCGCTCCGGCTGCAATAGGGATAACATAGGTAGTGAATAACGCCTGCAGGCAGGGCGGACCTCGCCTGTTGATGCCGGCTAAGCCCTGCCGCATCACCTTAGAGCGGGCGCGAGACATGGACAGGGGTCAAAACGCTGTGATACAATTGCGGGGAAAGTTAGTCAGGCCTTGGTGAGGAGGAGACTTCGTTGGTATATTTTGTGGTTGCGGCACTCGTAGTCATCTTGGATCAGGTGAGCAAATATCTGGTCATCCATTATATGGAACTGAATGAGAACATCCCGGTGCTCGGAAATTTCTTCTCGATATACTCCCACCGCAATCGCGGCGCTGCCTTCGGCATCCTGCAGGATCAGCGCTGGTTCTTCCTCGCGGTTACGATCATCGTCGTGATCGGGATCGTCTGGTTCATGGTGCGCACGATCCGCAGCGGCAGACAGCAGAGGCTGTTCATGAGCGGGCTAGCACTGCTGCTGGGCGGAGCGGTCGGCAACTTCATCGACCGAGCGGCCACGGGAGAAGTTGTGGATTTCTTGCGTTTTCATTTTGAATTCAGTCTGTTAGGCCTGGATGTGAATTATACATACCCGATCTTCAACGTCGCGGATATGGGCGTGGTGATCGGGGCGGGCTTGTTGATCATCGATACGTTGCTCAGCGGGCGACGGGAGAAGAAGGAGACAGAGGCATGAACGACAAGACGAAATTCGAGCTGGAGCACGGAGAGGTTCTGGAGTGGACCTTCGATGAATCGGAAGCCGGGGAGCGGATCGATAAACTGGTTACGGAGTCCATCGAGGGCACGTCGCGCTCGGCGGTACAGCAATGGTTCAAAGAAGGACGGGTTACCGTCAACGGCAAAGTTGTCAAAGCCAATTATCGGCCGGATGCGGGGGATGAAGTGCGGGTGGAGATCCCGGAACCGGAGGATCTTGATATCAAGGCGGAGAATATCCCCCTCGATATCGTCTATGAGGATGCGGACTTACTCGTCGTGAACAAGCCCCGCGGCATGGTCGTGCATCCGGCACCGGGACATACCTCGGGTACGCTGGTGAATGCGCTGATGTATCACTGCAAGGACTTGTCCGGCATCAACGGCGTTCTGCGTCCGGGGATCGTGCATCGCATCGACAAGGACACCTCGGGACTGCTCATGGTCGCGAAGTCCGATCGCGCCCATGCGTCTCTGTCCGCACAGCTCAAAGAACATTCGATTACGCGGAAGTATATCGCCGTAGTTCACGGCCGGATCGAGCACCTCAAGGGAACCGTGGATGCGCCGATCGGCCGCGATCCGAAGGATCGCAAGATGTTCACGGTGACCGACCGCAACAGCAAACCGGCGGTGACGCATTTTGCGGTATTGGAGCATATCGGTGACTTCACGCTGCTGGAGCTGGCCCTGGAGACGGGCCGAACCCATCAGATCCGCGTTCATATGAAGTTCATCGGCCATCCCCTTGTCGGCGATCCGATGTACAGCCGGGAGAAGGATCGCAGCCGCTACATCGACGGTCAGGCGCTGCATGCTGCTGTGCTGGGGTTCGTGCATCCGGTGAACGGTCAGTATATGGAGTTCTCGGCGCCCTTGCCCGAGGAGATGACAATGCTGCTCAAGCGGCTGCGATCGATGTGAGACGCAGCGGCCGGGATGGCAGGCCGGGCATATTGTGCGGCGAAGCTGCTGTACGGCCCGGCAGGGATCAGTCTTATTGCTCTGCCTATCACTCCAATAACTCCGCCGCTCCGCCAATAACTCGGCCAAAAACTCGGCCAATAACGGAAGTCAAACTTCCGCTATTTTGTGCAAACGGGCGAAATTCACAAAATAAGAGAAGTGAAATTTCTCTTATTTTTGATTTTTGAGCGAAAGAGAGGGAGATTAGGGCGGTATTGCTTAAATAACGGAAGTTTCACTTCCGCTATTTCGCAAAAACCTGCGGAAAACGATAAATAGAGGAAATCAGACTGACCTTATTTGCAGGCATTGACTGTTTTGCAGCTTTACAGGCGGATCGGTATGCAACAGCAACAGCAACAGCAACAGCAGGTTTTCAGCCCGACGGCATTGCAGCCGTTTGTGTCTAGAGCTGGCTTTGTTATATTTGTTATACCTGATTTGATCATGGGAGGGAGCAGGCCGTATGTCTAAGTTCAGGGAGATTCGCAGAGAGCTTCACCGCATTCCGGAACCGGGGTTCCAGGAAGTGAAGACGCAAGCGCTGCTGCTCAAGTATCTTCGGCAGCTGCCGGCAGACCGAGTAGAGATCAAAACATGGTGCACCGGCATCTTGGTACGGATTAAAGGCACCATCGGCAAACGCCGCATCGCCTATCGCGCCGATATCGACGGCTTGCCGATCACTGAGGAAACATCCTATGAATTCCGTTCCGAACATGAAGGCTATATGCACGCTTGCGGCCATGATATGCATATGGCGATCGCTGTGGGCGTAGCATCGCATTTTGCTCATCACCCGATCGAAGATGATGTGATTGTCATCTTCCAGCCCGCCGAAGAGGGTCCCGGCGGCGCCGAACCGATGATGCGGAGCGAGGAATACCGTGCATGGAAACCGGATCTGATCTTGGCCTTACATATTGCTCCAGAATACCCCGTCGGCCAGATCGCTGTTCGTCCGGGCACCTTATTCGCGCGCACGGCGGAGATCTTCATCGAGCTGAAAGGCAAGGGCGGGCATGCGGCTTATCCCCACCAAGCCAAGGATATGATCATTGCAGCCGCCCAGCTGGTGATGCAGCTGCAGACGATCATCTCACGCAATCTCGATCCCCTCGATGCAGCGGTGATCACGATCGGCAAGATCACGGGAGGCGTGCGCCAGAACGTGATCGCCGAACGGGTGCGTTTGGAAGGGACGATCCGTACCCTGTCGGATGCCGCGACGAAGACGGTGCGAAGCAGGATCGAGGATATTCTGCACGGGATCGAGGCAGGCTATGGATGTGAGGCGACGGTGGAGTATGGGGCGGATTATGTTCAGGTGGACAACGATGAAGCGCTGACGAAGGAATTCATGGCTTGGATGCGAGGGGAGCAGCAGCAGGTCGAGGAGCCCTTGCGCATGGAACTCGTCGAATGCGGCGCCGCGATGACGGGCGAAGATTTCGGTTTCTTCCTCACGGAAACGCCGGGCTTTATGTTCTGGTTAGGCGTGGATTCTCCCTATGGGCTGCACCATGCGAAGCTGGAGCCGAAGGAGGAAGCGATTGACCAGGCGATCAGTTTGGTGACGCGTTACATCACATGGAAATCCCGGCAGCATGCAGGTAAGGAACAGCGGGACCGCTGATTGGTGCATTTGGTCTTCAATCAGATCATTCGGCCCATTTTTCTCATAATGATGCTTGACAACATCCCATGCAAGTGGCATAATGCTACTAATCGAATAAGAACCTTTAAAACAGTCCCGTGAGGCTGGCAAGGTTTGCGTGAACGTCGTAACGAAGTGCGGTACGATACGTAGGTTGTGCTGTGCTTGTATACGTGTATATTGTGAAGCCGAGCGAAAGCTCCTTGCCTAATCAGGGCAAGGGGCTTTTTTTGTGCCAGCTTGCGCTTCACCGACGATGTGGGCAAACCGGAGGGGGATCGGAACACCAATAAGATGATAGGAGGCGCCATGATGGAAATCAAACACGAGATCATGGATGAAGTTTCAATCAGACGGGCTTTGACCCGCATCGCGCACGAGATTCTGGAGAGGAACAAAGGAGTGGATGATTGCACCTTCATCGGTATTCGCACTCGCGGCATCTACTTGGCAAGACGCATCGCAGAGCGCATTCAAGAGATCGAAGGGGTAACCGTGCCGGTGGCGGAACTGGATGTGACCCGCTACCGGGATGATCTGAACGAAGGGAAGCGCTCGGTGCAGGAGATCGTGCAGATGCCGATCGATGTACACAACAAGATCGCCATCCTGTGTGACGATGTCCTGTATACCGGGAGAACGGTCAGAGCAGCGATGGATGCACTGATCGATCACGGCCGCCCGCGTATGATCCAGCTTGCTGTACTCGTCGACCGCGGACACCGTGAACTGCCGATACGCGCTGATTATGTCGGAAAGAATGTCCCTTCATCGAAACAGGAACAGATCGTCGTGCAGCTCAAAGAAAAAGACGGCATCGATCAAGTTGTGATCAAGCAAAGGGGGCGCTGAGCATGATCCGTACGCAGACGGCAGCAGAGCGAAGCTTGCTGGGACTTAAGGGTATGAGCAAGCAAGAGATCGAAGCGATCCTGGAGAGGGCTTCCTACTGGGCGAACTATCCGGTGAAGGTGACCGGACAGCTGGCCGGCAAGTTCGTCGCGAATATGTTCTTCGAAAACAGCACGCGTACCCGCTTCTCCTTCGAGCTGGCAGAGAAACGGCTAGGAGCAGAGGTGTTGAATTTCTCCGCCGCCGTCTCCAGCGTTCAGAAGGGGGAATCGATCTACGATACCGTAAGAACGCTGGAGTCGATGGGGATCGACGCCGGCATCATCCGTTTGAAGCCTGTGGGTGTGCTGCAGGAACTGGCGCAGAAGATCAGGATTCCGCTGATCAATGCCGGAGACGGTAACAATGAACATCCGACGCAGGCGCTGCTTGATATCTACACGATGAGACAGCATTTCGGCGAGATTCAAGGTCTTACCGTATCGATCATCGGCGATATCCAGCACAGCCGCGTCGCTCGCTCTAACTTATGGGGGCTGCGTACGATGGGAGCAGAGGTCCAGTTCTGTGCACCGCCGCAGATGATGGCGCAGGATCTCGAGGGACAGATCCGCTATGTGAGCATCGAAGAAGCGCTGCGTGCAGATGTTGTCATGCTGCTGCGGCTGCAGCTGGAACGGCATGAGACGGGCATGATCAAGAGTGCGGAGGAGTACCGGGAACAGTATGGATTAACCGCGGAGCGGGCGAAGCTGCTGAAACCCCATGCGATCATCATGCATCCGGCGCCGGTGAATCGCAATGTGGAGATCGACGATGAGGTTGTCGAACATGAGCAGTCCCGCATCTTCACACAGATTGCCAATGGAGTGCCGATCCGCATGGCCGTGATCGAACGGGCGGTAGGCTGAAGGCATCAGCAAGGCGTAAGCGGCCTTGGTGAAGGCGGAGCAAGGAAATCCGAACAGGGGACAGGAAACATGAAGGTTGTTGGAAGTTTGATGAAAGGATCGGGGTCTTGATTAAAGGAAGTCTGATTGAAGAATATATGAAGCGTATCAAATATAGAGCTGAAGATCGCCGCAAAATCGAGCATAGAGTCAAAGCGCAATCAAGCAAAGGGTACAAAAGAAGTGCAAATGCGGCAGCCAAATGCTAAAGTGTATGAAACGCGGTTAAGCGAACGACGATAATGGATATTCAGGAGGATACCATGGGAATCTGGATCACAGGTGCGAAGCTGCTTAACAGCAGTACGAACGAATTAAAGTACGGATCGGTCTTGGTCGAGCAGGGGATCATCACGAAGATCACCGATGAGCCGGCCCCCACGGACTTGGAAGGCCATGAGGTGATCGATGCGAAGGGACATCTGCTCTCACCGGGACTCATCGATATGCATGTGCATTTTCGCGAGCCGGGATATGAATACAAGGAGACGATTGCCACAGGAACGCGGGCAGCTGCGCGCGGCGGCTTCACGACGGTCGCTTGCATGCCGAATACGAATCCCGTCATTGACGAGCCGGAAACCCTGCGCTATGTCTACGACAAAGCAGCAGCCGAAGGCAGCGTGCGCGTTCTGTCCTACGCTTGCATCACCAAGGGGGAGCAAGGCGAGGAGTTGACGGATTTTGCGGCGCTGAAACAGGCTGGAGCGATCGGGTTTACCGATGACGGCGTCGGCGTGCAAAGTGCGAAGGTGATGAAGGATGCGATGAAGTTGGCCGCGTCCCTCGATCTGCCGATCGTCGCTCACTGCGAGGATGCCAGCTTGGTCGTCGGCGCTGCGGTAACGGAAGGGGAATTTGCCAAACGGCATGGGCTGAAGGGCATCCCGAACGAATCGGAGGCCATACATGTCGGCCGGGACATCCTGCTCGCTGAAACCACAGGGGTTCATTATCATGTGTGCCATATCAGCACGGAGCAGTCGATCCGCCTCGTTCGGATGGGCAAGGAACTCGGCGTGAAGGTGACGACGGAGGTCTGTCCGCATCATCTGCTGCTGTCGGATGAAGATATTCCGGATACGATGGATGCGAATTGGAAGATGAATCCTCCGCTGCGCAGCCCCCGCGATGTGGAGGCCTGCATCCGCGGTCTGGAAGACGGCACGATCGATATGATCGTCACCGACCATGCGCCGCACAGCGCGGAGGAGAAGGCGCGCGGTTTGGATGCCGCTCCTTTCGGTATCACCGGCCTGGAGACCGCCTTCCCGCTGCTCTATACGAAGTTCGTAGCTTCGGGACGCTGGACGCTGGGCTTCCTCTTGGAGAAGATGACGACCATACCGGCGGAGGTGTTCCGTCTTCCCTATGGCCGCCTTGAAACGGGAGCGCCGGCGGATCTGACCTTGATCGATCTGGACACGGAACGCGTCGTTCGCGAAGAAGAATTTCTCTCGAAGGGGAAGAACACGCCTTTCGTCGGCTGGAAGCTGAAGGGCTGGCCGATCATGACGATGGTAGACGGCAAAGTGGTCTGGCAGCATCAGGAATAAGCGGCAGCAGCTGACGGGGCGTAACCGATCACAAGATATGATGATATAAAGATAGAGAAGGTTAGAGATCAGGAATAGGTTTACGAAATTTATGTATCAAGTGTGATGTACAGAGGCGGATAAGCATTTTCGGATAAACATCTGAGGGTAAGCATCCGAGGGTAAGCATCCGAGGGTAAAGGTTGATGGATAGACAATGGCTGGTTAGACCTCTTGGGATATACGAGTGAAGGGATGATGAAGATGCAGGCAAGATTGTTGTTGGAAGACGGCACCTTGTTCACCGGGAAGGCTTTTGGCGCAAGCAGCGATGCTTACGGCGAGGTGGTATTCACCACCGGGGTGACCGGGTATCAAGAAGTGCTGACGGATCCTTCGTACTGCGGCTATATCGTGACGATGACCTATCCGCTGATCGGCAATTACGGGATCAGCCGGGATGATTTTGAAAGCGTACGCCCTTACATTCAAGGTTTGGTCGTGCGCGAGCAGGAGCTGGTGCCGAGCAATTGGCGGGCGCAATATACCCTTGACAGTCTGTTGAAGGAGTACGATATCCCGGGGATCAGCGGCATCGATACGCGGATGTTGACGCGCAAGATTCGTCAAGCAGGCACGTTGAAGGGGCTGATCACAACTTCGGATGCATCTGTGGTAGAATTGGCTGAGCGGCTTGGCGCTTATGATGTGCTGAAGGATCAGGTAGCCCGCGTCTCGACCAAATCGATGTATATCAGCCCGGGCTACGGGGAGCGCATCGTGGTCATGGATTTTGGCTGCAAAAGCAGCATCCTGCGCGAACTGACGCGGCGCGGATGCGATATCGTGGTTGTGCCTTATGATACGACCAGCGAACAGATTCGCAGACTGCATCCCGACGGCATCCTGCTGTCCAATGGTCCCGGAGATCCGAAACGGATCCCCGCAGCGATTCGCACGATTTCTGAACTGCTCGGAGAAGTGCCGATCTTCGGCATCTGTTTGGGTCATCTGCTTCTGGCGCTGGCCTGCGGAGCGGACACGGCGAAACTGAGCTGCGGTCACCGGGGAAATCATCCGGTGAAGGAGCTTAGGAGCAATCGCTGCTATATCACTTCACAGAATCATAGCTTCACCGTACTTGAAAGTTCGCTGGCAGGCACCGGCCTTGCGGTTACTCACATCAACAGCAATGACGGCTCGATCGAAGGGCTGCGCCATGAGCGTTATCCGGCCTTCTCTGCACAGTTCCATCCAGAAGCGGCGCCGGGACCGAAGGATTCCGGTTACCTGTTCGATGAGTTTCTGGATCTGATCAGAGAACATAAGGCGGTGTTGACCAAGCAGCCGAGCCAAGTGTTATTCACAGCCGAGAAGCGGAAGGGAGAACTGGTATATGCCGATCAATAAAGATCTTAAGAAAATCCTTGTCATCGGTTCCGGACCGATCGTCATCGGACAAGCTGCGGAATTCGACTATGCGGGAACGCAGGCTTGTCAGGCATTGAAGGAAGAAGGCTTGGAAGTCGTCCTGATCAACAGCAATCCAGCAACCATCATGACGGATACGAATATGGCGGACAAAGTTTATATCGAACCGATCACGCCGGAGTTCATCGCGCAGATCATCCGCCAGGAGCGCCCGGACGGGCTGCTGCCTACGCTCGGCGGTCAGACGGGACTGAATATGGCTGTGGCGCTGGCCAAAGCCGGTGTGCTGGAGCGGGAGAATGTGAAGCTGCTCGGCACTCAGCTGAGTGCGATCGAGCGGGCTGAGGACCGGGATCTGTTCCGCGAACTGATGCGGGAGCTGGAGCAGCCGGTTCCTGAGAGCACGATCGTGACCTCCGTACAGGAAGCCGTGGACTTCGCCGATGAGATCGGCTATCCGATCATCGTTCGACCGGCCTATACCCTCGGCGGCACCGGCGGCGGCATCTGCCATAACGAAGAAGAACTGCGCGAAGTCGTCACCAACGGCATCCGTTACAGCCCGATCGGCCAATGCTTGATCGAGAAGAGCATCGCCGGCATGAAAGAGATCGAATACGAAGTGATGCGCGATTCCAACGACAACTGCATCGTGGTGTGCAATATGGAAAACATCGATCCCGTCGGCGTACATACAGGGGATTCGATCGTTGTAGCGCCCAGCCAGACGTTGTCGGACCGCGAGTATCAGATGCTGCGCTCGGCTGCGCTGAAGATCATCCGCGCGCTGAACATCGAAGGCGGCTGCAACGTACAATTCGCGCTGGATCCGCACAGCTTCCAATATTATGTGATCGAAGTGAACCCGCGGGTAAGCCGTTCCTCGGCGCTCGCTTCGAAGGCGACGGGGTACCCGATCGCCAAGATGGCGGCGAAGATTGCCATCGGCTATACCCTTGATGAGATCATCAATCCGGTGACCGGCCAGACCTATGCCTATTTTGAGCCGGCCCTCGACTACGTCGTGACGAAGATCCCGCGCTGGCCCTTCGACAAATTCACCACGGCGAATCGCAAGCTGGGCACGCAGATGAAGGCGACGGGCGAAGTGATGGCCATCGGCCGCACCTTCGAGGAATCCTTGCATAAGGCGGTGCGCTCGCTGGAAATCGGTACCCATCGGCTGTATCTGAAGGATACGGAAAATCTGGATGATGAGACGCTGCGCACACGGCTCGTTCATGCAGATGATGAACGGTTGTTCTTAATCGCCGAAGCCTTCCGCCGCGGCTATGAACTGCAGGAGATTCAAGATCTCACGAAAATCGATTGGTGGTTCCTGCATAAGATCGAGGGGCTGGTGCGCTTCGAGGGCAGACTGCGCGAGGAGGAATTGACGCCGAAGCTCCTGTATGAAGCGAAGCGCAAAGGCTTCACCGATCTGGCGATTGCCGAACTGCGCGCGGCTGCCAATCCCGGCGGGCCGTACACCACGGAACAGGAAGTGCGCGAGTATCGCCTGAAGCTGGGCTATAAACCGGTATACAAGATGGTGGATACCTGCGCTGCTGAATTTGAATCGACGACACCTTACTACTATTCCACCTATGAGACGGAGAACGAGGTCATCGAGACGGACAAACAGAAGGTCATCGTTCTCGGTTCGGGCCCGATTCGCATCGGCCAAGGGATCGAATTTGACTATTCGACGGTTCATGCGGTATGGGCGATCCAAGAAGCCGGTTATGAAGCGGTGATCATCAACAACAACCCCGAGACGGTCTCAACGGACTTCAATACATCGGATCGCCTGTACTTCGAACCGCTCTTCTTCGAAGATGTCATGAATGTCATCGAGCAGGAGAAGCCGCTCGGCGTAATCGTTCAGTTCGGCGGGCAGACGGCGATCAACCTGGCCGGCAAGCTGGCTGCGGCAGGGGTGCGCATCCTCGGCTCGAGCCTAGAGAGCATCGATACGGCGGAGGACCGCAAGAAGTTCGAAGCCCTCCTCTCCAGCTTGAACATCGCCCAGCCGCCGGGAACGACGGTGACGAGCGTGGAAGAAGCCGTCGGCGCCGCAGCGAAGCTCGGATATCCCGTCCTCGTGCGCCCGTCCTATGTCCTCGGCGGCCGCGCGATGGAGATCGTGTACAATGATCAGGAGTTGCTGAGCTACATGGAGCAGGCAGTGAAGATCAATCCGGAGCACCCGGTCTTAATCGACCGATATATGCTCGGCAAGGAAACGGAAGTCGACGCCATCAGCGACGGTGAGACGGTGCTGATCCCGGGGATCATGGAGCATGTGGAACGCGCCGGTGTACATTCCGGCGACTCGATCGCTGTCTATCCGCCGCAGACGATCTCTGCAGAGCTGCAACAGCAGATGGTGGACATCACCGTGAAGATTGCACGCGCCCTTAAGGTTGTCGGGCTGATCAATATCCAGTTCGTCATCCATCAGGATCAGGTGTATGTGATCGAGGTGAATCCGCGTTCCTCGCGAACGGTGCCGTTCCTCTCGAAGGTGACGAATATCCCGATGGCGAACGTGGCGACGCGGGCGATCCTTGGAGCGAAGCTCCAAGACTTGGGCTACGAGACGGGTCTCTGGAAAGAAGATGACTATGTCTCGGTGAAGGTGCCGGTGTTCTCCTTCGCCAAGCTGCGCCGCGTGGAACCGACGCTGGGACCGGAGATGAAATCAACAGGGGAAGTCATGGGCCGCGATGTGAACTTTGCGAAGGCTCTCTACAAAGGCCTCGTCGGCGCTGGCATGAAGATCCCGGCGAACGGCACGATTATCGCTACGGTGGCGGATAAGGATAAGGACGAAGCGGCTGAGCTCTTGAAAGGTTTTGCGAAACTCGGATATCACATCATGGCGACGAGCGGCACGGCGGATGTGCTGGAGCAGAAAGGCCTGCATGTGACACGGGTGAAGAAACTGAGCGAAGGTTCGCCGAATATCATCGACTTGATTCGCAAGGGTGAAGCCCATCTGATCATCAACACGCTGACGAAGGGCAGAACGCCGGAGCGCGACGGTTTCCGCATCCGCCGCGAAGCCGTGGAGAACGGCGTCGTCATGATGACGTCCCTGGATACGGTAAGAGCGCTGCTGCAGATGCTGGAGACGATTAATTTCTCCTCGGCGCCGATGCCTGTTTAATCAACCTGCACCCCCGAAGAGGATGAACAACAGTGAGAACGAACGAAGGAGGTCCTTATCTTGCAAATTACTGCGGCAGCTTCCCGGCTAATGGTGGCTCTCGATTACCCCAATGCTGCAGCGGCGGAGAGACTCCTTACGGAACTTAAGGGGATCCCCTGCTATATGAAAGTGGGCATGCAGCTGTTCTACGCTGCAGGCCCGGCTTTCATCGAACGCCTGCAACGCGACGGCTACCGCGTGTTCCTCGACCTGAAGATGCACGACATCCCGAACACCGTGAAGGGTGCAGCCCAGAGCATTGCGAGTATGGGCGTGGATATGTTCAATGTCCATGCGGCGGGCGGTGTGAAGATGATGGAGGCGGCTCTTGCGGGCGCGGCTCTTGCGGGCACTGCAGCCAAGGAAGCGGGAAGCACCCCTGAGCAGCCGCTGGTCATCGCTGTTACGCAGCTGACCAGCACGGATCAGAGGGTACTGAACGAGGAAATCGGCATTCAAGGCACGGTAGAAGATGCCGTCGTCCATTATGCGAGATTAGCTCGACTGGCGGGATTGCACGGCGTGGTCGCCTCGCCGCTGGAAGTGAAGCGGATCAAGGAGACCTGCGATGCATCGTTCATCACGGTAACCCCCGGCATTCGCCCGCAGGGAGCGGAGAGAGGCGATCAATCCCGTGTGATGACGCCAGGGGAAGCGATCCGCCAAGGAACGGATTATATCGTCGTCGGCCGGCCGATCACCGCTGCGCCCTCGCCGCGGCAGGCCGCCGAAGCGATCCTTGCGGAGATGGCGGAAGCGTTGGCGGAGTTGTCTAGCCGATAAAGAATCTTTATGAAACATCTTTATGAAGAATTCTTCAAAGCCGGCATTCGGCATGTTTGTTATAAAAAATCAATAGGAGAGTGGAATTCATGCATACAATGGACACCAAAGCGCAGCAGATCGCAAAGGCTCTTCTCAAAATCGGCGCGGTGAACCTCAGCCCGAAGCAGCCCTTCACCTGGACTTCGGGATTGAAGTCGCCGATCTATTGCGACAACCGCTTGACCATCTCCTATCCGGAGATTCGCGAGCTCATCGCGGAGGGGTTTGCAGAGCTGATCAGGGAGGAATATCCGGAGACGGAGCTGATCGCAGGAGCGGCTACCGGCGGGGTGCCACATGCAGCGCTTGTCGCTGACCGGTTGAAGCTGCCGATGGTCTATGTTCGCAGCAAACCCAAAGGTCACGGGCAAGGACGGATGATCGAAGGAGTACTTAAGCCCGGGCAAAAAACCATCGTGATCGAGGATCTGATCTCCACCGGCGGCAGCTCGCTGCGCGTCGCACAAGCGGTCAATGAAGCGGGAGGCAAGACTCTTGCCGTAGCGGCGATCTTCACCTATGAATTTGAATCGGCAAAGGAAGTTTTCCGCGCTGCGGGGATCGCGCTGCGTACGCTGTCCAATTATTCCACTCTCATCCAGGAAGCAGCAGCGAGCGGAGCGATCGATGAGGAAGAGTTGGAGCTGCTGCATCGCTGGAGACAGAATCCCGCTGCCTACGGTACGGAATGATGCACGGACAACGGCTGTTCTGCTTGTCAGGGCAGCTTTTTCTTATTATGCACTTATTTTGTTGCTAATCCGGCTTGGTAACTTTATCATTACTATAAGAAGGAAGTAAGCGGAAACATCAACCAGCCTCTGATGCTAGTGTGCGAGGATACGCATCTGTATAGGAAGATCGTTGATGATCATAGACCATGTCGATCAGCGGCCTGATAACGAATTGTGCGGCTATGGGACCGCTGTGTTATTGGTGAATCGCAGCTTTAAAGAATCGATCGCATCGCGATCGATTCAATAGATTAGTAGAATCTGCTTAATTTTTTATTGTGATGTGTAACATTTTGTTAGTATGCTGCGTCAAATAAGAGATGGAATTTATATAGAGGAGAGTATGACTATGGCCTGGTTTCGCCGAACTGGCAAGAAGTCTGCTGCAACCAATGAACAAGAAGATAGTACAGCATCCGTCGGTGTGATCGAACGCGGTGTGATCGAATGCGAAGCACCGCCGGTGCAGTCAGAATGGACGCCGCCCGCGGAGAAACTGCTGGAAGTGAGGAACGTGGAGCGGATCTTCCATGTGGGTTCCAGAGAGATCCATGTACTTAAAGGGATTAATATGGAGCTCGGCTGGAAGCAGCTCGTCATGCTGCGGGGACGATCGGGTTCGGGGAAGACGACGCTGCTCAATCTTATCGGCGGCTTGGACACGCCGACCAGAGGCGAGATCTACTTCCAAGGACAGCCGTTCCATGAGTGGAATGACGATGAGCGAACCGCAGCGCGGCGCAAAGATATCGGCTTCATCTTCCAAACTTATGCCTTGCTCCCGCTGCTGTCGGCCTATGAGAATGTGGAGCTGTCCCTTCGCATGGCCGGTGTGCCGCGCGGGGAATGGAAGGAGCGCATCACCCATTGCCTCGAATTGGTCGGGCTCAGCAAACGGATGCATCACCGGCCTTATGAGTTGTCCGGCGGGGAACAGCAGCGCGTTGCGATCGCCAAGGCGATTGCCCACCGGCCGAAGCTGATCCTGGCCGACGAACCTACGGCTGAATTGGACTCCCAGATGGGTGCACAGGTGATGAGCGTGTTCCGCGATATCATCGAAACGGAGCATATTACGATCTGCATGACTACACACGATCCGACGATAATGGAGGTTGCTGACCATGTCTATGAAATGGTGGACGGAAAGTTCATCTCGTAAGTCTCGCTTAAAGTCCCTTATGATCATCGTAATTGTGCTGATCATGACGGCGCTGAGCGGCTGTTCTCTGCTGCCTGAAGAACCGCTTGAGGAGCAGCTGCCGGCGATTACGCCGCCGACCATCTCGAAGAAACCGGAATATACCGTGACGACGGATACGATCGAGGTGAAGGTGCGCGGCATCGGGAAGATCATGTCCTTACAGGAAGAGGAGCTGTTCTTCACCAGCGATAATATGCGCATCCGTGATATCTTCGTACAGGTAGGCCAAGAGGTGAAAGCCGGAGAAGTGCTGGCCGAACTGGATACCACGCAGCTGGAGAATCAGATCCGGCAGAAACGTCTGCAGCAGCGCAGTGAAGAACTGGCGATGATCGAGATCCTGCGCAAGGCCGACGAGATTCCGCCGGATGAGTTAGAGCAGGCGAAGATTGATTTTGAGTTGAAGCGGCTGGAGCTCGTCGAGCTGGAGGAGGAACTCGAGAGAGCCAAGCTGGTCGCGCCTTTTGACGGCACGATCGTCTCGATCATGTACGACAAGGGCGATCAAGTGCAATCCTATCAGACGGTGATGGTGATCTCGGATCTCAGCCAACTAGCCGTTGCAGCTGAGCTTAGCGACAGCGACAAGGCGAAGGTCGCCGTCGGTATGGATGCGATCGTCGATATCAATGCCCATGGTCAATTCAAGGGCAAGGTCGCGCGTCTGCCGATTGAGAAGAACAATAACAACAATAACTATGACCCTTGGAATCCTTGGAATCCAGGCGGCAATCAGGACAGGGAATCGATCGATGATTATATGATCGTCGAGATCGAGGATTTCCCTGAGAATGCTGCCCGCGGCACACCGCTCAGCGTACAGGTGATCATCGACCGCCGTGAGAATGTCACGGTGATTCCGCCCGCTGCGCTGCGGACGCTGTCGGGACGCTATTACGTGCAAGTCGTCGAGGAAGACGGCACGAAGCGCGAAGTGGATGTGGAGATCGGGCAACAGACGCCAACGCAAGTTGAGATTATCAAAGGATTGGAACCAGGACAGAAAGTAGTGGGTAAATAATGGGTATGCCGTTGTTACGATTTTTGTTCCGCAAGATGTGGAATACGCGGTGGATGACATTCACAACCTTGCTTGGATTGATCATCGCAGTAGCGTTTACGAGCGGTATCCCCATGTATTCGGACGGTGCGCTAAAGCGGCTTGTCGCCGAATCGCTCGAAGAGAGAAGCGCGGGCCTGCCCGCAGGCTCGCTGCTGTTCCGCTACCAGGCCGTCGGCAACACGCGGACGGATCTTAGTGCCTATCAGGCTGTGGACGAGTATATCCAGAATGATGTTCCGGGAAGAATCGGGTTTGACTACTATACATACGTAGAAACCACGGGGATTCGTGCGTCCACCGTCACCCCCGTTGATCCGGAATCCGTGGATACCAGCCGGCGGCGAACGATGAGCTTGCAGTCAATGAATGACATCGGTGAATACATCGAGCTGGTGAACGGCGAGATGTTCGCGGAGACGATCGAAGGCGATGTAATCGAGGCGATCGTCTATGAAGAAGCGCTCTATCGCAATAATTTCCGCGTCGGTGATGAGTTCTACTACCAGCTGATGACGGACAAAGGCATGCAATCCGTACGCGTCAAGGTCGTAGGTGCTTTCCAGCCGCTGGACGTGACCAATCCCTATTGGTATCAAGGATTTGAATCCCTGGCGAGCACCTTCCTCATCAGCGAGAAGGTGATGCACGAAGAGCTGCTGCAGGGGATGAAGGCGCCGCTCAACATCTCGAACTGGTTCTATGTCTTCGATCTGCGCGATATTACGACGAGTCAGCTGACCCCGCTGGCGAAGGCGCTGGATCGCATGGATATCGAGGTTTATCAGCTGCTTGAGGGCACGCGGATCTCCATCTCCTTCAAGCAGATGCTGAGTGATTTCCGCTCACAGAGCATGCATCTGCAGATGCTGCTATTCACGCTGGCAGCGCCGATGATCGTGATGGTGTTCTATTTTATAGCTATGATCTCGCGCCAGTCGCTGGAACGCCAGAAGAGCGATATCGCGGTGCTGCGTTCGCGCGGCGCCAGCACCAGACAGATCATCTGGATCTATCTATTAGAAGGGCTGATCCTGGGCGGCATCGCGCTGATCATCGGTCCGATGATCGGCTGGTTCGTGGCGAAGAGCATCGGGTCCTCCGACGGTTTCCTGTCCTTCGTGAACCGCAAGGCGATCCCGGTGGATTTCTCCTTGAATACGCTGATCTATGCGGTGCTGTCCGTGCTCATTGCCGTAGGCTCTTCGATGATCCCGGCGATCATCTTCGCCCGCTCGACGATTGTCAATCTGAAGCAGCAGATGGCCAGGGCGGACCGCAAGCCGCTGTGGCACCGCTTCTACTTGGATATCGTGCTGCTGGCGATCTCGGCTTACGGCTGGTACCTGTTCTATGAGAATCAATATATCTCGCTCGCTACGGGATTGACGAACGATCAGCTGCAGGTGGATCCGCTGCTGTTCTTCGTCCCGGCGATCACCATCTTCGCCTTGGGGCTGTTCTTCCTGCGGCTGTTCCCGCTGCTCTTGAAGCTGTTCAGTTTGCTCGGCGGCAAATGGCTGTCGGTGCCGCTCTACTTGACGCTGACCCAGCTGGCGCGTTCGGCGAAAGCTTACTACCCGCTGATGATCCTGCTGATCTTAACGCTGGGGCTGGGTGTATATAACTCCTCGGCAGCGCGGACGATCGATCTCAACTCGACGGAACAGCTGCTGTATCGCTATGGCTCCGATGTGATCGTGAAGACGGTGTGGGAAGGATACAGCGCCAGCCTGCCCACGGGTCCGCCGAGCGGCGGAGGAGGGGGCGGCGGAGGCGAGCAGCCGAACAATCCGAACAATCCGGGCAATCCCGGCGGTCCTGGTTCCCCAGGCGGCCAGCCGTCACCACCGCCGCAGATGTTCTACCGTGAACCGCCCTTCGAGATTTATCGCACCCTGGAAGGGGTCGAGCACGCCGCGAAGGTGCTGAGGACCAATGTGAATGTGGTGGTATCCGGACGTTCGAAGGGGCAGGGAGAACTTCTCGGCATTCAGAATGACCAGTTTGCACCGGTTGCTTGGTTCCGTCTGGATATGTTCCCTAAGTATCATCCCTATGCATATCTGGATGCATTAGGCTGGCACGAGAATGCGGTTATCATCTCTCAGAAGTTCGCTGACGAGAACATGCTGGAGCCTGGGGATACGGTCTCCTTGGTCATTCAGCAGAACCGCCTCGAGTTCATCATCGTCGGAACGGTGCCCTATTGGCCGTCGCTGTATCCAGATGAAGCGCCGTTCTTCATCGTGAACCTCGATTACATCTATGATCAGGTTCCGCTGATCCCTTATGAGGTCTGGTTGAAGATGGAAGAAGGGGCGCTGTTGTCCCCGATTATCGAAGGACTGCAACAAAACAATATCCATATATCGTCTATAGAGGATGTAAGAAGGGAATTGAATGAGCAGGCAAGACACCCGTCGCGGGGAGGCGTATTCGGGATCTTAAGCCTCGGCTTCCTCATCTCGGTCATCATCTCCCTGATCGGTTACTTGCTGTACTGGTTCTTTAACCTTTCGAGCCGCGTGGTACAGTTCGGGGTCTTGCGTGCCATGGGCCTTTCGCGCAGGCAGTTGACGGGGATGCTGCTCTTGGAACAAGTGTTCACAGCGGGGTTGTCGATCATCCTGGGCATCGGTATCGGCCGTTTGGCCAGTTATCTATACCTGCCTTTCCTGCAGACGAGCCAGAACGTGAAACAGCAGGTGCCGCCATTCCGCGTCATCTTCGATGCTAAGGACGATCTAGCCATCTACATCGTCGTCGCCGTCATGCTGGCGATCGGAGCAGCCATGCTGTTCATGCACATCCGCCGGCTGAGGGTGCATCAAGCGGTTAAACTTGGAGAGGAGCGGTGATCGATGATCTATTGCGAAGGATTAGTCAAGATCTACAAGACCGACGTCGTCGAAGTCGTGGCCCTTCAAGGCTTGAACATCGAAGTTCGTAAAGGCGAGATGATGGCGATCATCGGCAACAGCGGAAGCGGCAAATCCACCCTGCTCAACATCCTCGGCGGCCTCGACCGGCCGTCGGCCGGGCAGGTGCGGGTAGGCGAATGGGATCTGCTGAAGATCACCGACAAGCAGTTGGTTGAGTATAAACGCAAGACCGTCGGCTTCATCTGGCAAAACAATGCCCGCAACCTGCTGCCTTTCCTGACGGCGCTTGAGAATGTTGAAGTGCCGATGATGCTGAATGGTCAGTATGACCGCGCCTACGCCAAGCAGCTGCTGGAATGGGTGGGGCTGAAGGATCGCATGCACAACAAGCTCCACCAGCTGTCCGGCGGTGAGCAGCAGCGGGTGGCCATCGCCATCGCCCTTGCCAACCGGCCGCAGCTGCTGCTGGCGGATGAGCCGACGGGGTCCGTGGATACGCAGACAAGCGATCTCATCATGGGAATCTTCCGCAAGCTCAACCAAGAGCTGGGCGTGACGATCGTCATCGTTACCCACGATCTGTCCTTGGCCAGCAAGGTTGACCGCGTCGTGGCGATCCGCGACGGCATGACGAGCACAGAGTTCGTCAAGCGCAATCCGAATCTGGATCTGATGTCCATGGAAGGCCGGCGATCGATCAATGAAGGACATGAAGAGTATGTGGTGGTCGACCGCGCGGGCCGCCTGCAAGTGCCGAAAGAGTTCCTAAGCGCACTAGGAGTGGAGAACAAGGTGTCGATGGAATTTGACGGCGAGAAGATCATCATTAAAGCACCTAACCAATTGGAGGGGAATCTAAATGAGAAAGCATAAAGGATGGAAGAAGGTTATTATCATCTGTATCGCGATTTCTTTGTTCATCCCTGTACTGGCAGCATGTACGAGGGAGGCGCCGCAGTCGTCGGATACCGTTCGTACGCTGCGTTTCGCCAGCGGCAGCGGATATATCGGACAGAATGGTTCGGCGTTCCGCGAATTTACGGAGTTATTCGAATTTGAACATAAGAATATTGAACTGGAATACATCGAAACCATGGATCAGAGCTATTACTACGGTATGCCGACGCCCAATGAAGAGCGTCCAGACCCCCTGGATGCCCTAAAGGAAGCGATGACCGGTCCGACACCTCCGGATATCGTCATGCTGGAGTATCATCAGCTGCCTGAGCTCATCAACGAGAATTTGCTGCTTTCGCTCGATGAGATGATCCAGCAGGAACAAGACTTCAATGTGGACGATTATGTCCCGGCGGTGATCGAAGGGCTGCGCAAGCCTGGTAATGGTACTTTATACGCACTGGCGCCATTGTTTTATTCCTCTGCTGTCATCTACAATAAGCAGCATTTCATCGACCGCGGCGTGGAATTCCCGACCGATGGCATGACTTGGCAGGAGATGTTCGATCTGGCTCGCCGCGTAACGGTGAATGATGAGAACAACCCCGTGTACGGCTTCGCCTTTAACAATTGGTACGGCGGCGGAATCTATGAACTTTTCTACAATATGAGCCTGTATACGCAGCCGCTCGGGTTGAAATGGATCGATGAGGAAACCCTGCAGATGACGGCGAACACACCTGGCTGGCAAGAAGTATGGCAAACCTTCGCCGATCTGTACAAGGAAGGCGTGTTCCCGAAGGAGCCCGACTACAGCAAGCCGCGTGAAGGAAGATTCGCTTGGGATGTGTTCCTGTCCGGTGAAGCTGCCATGGCCGTTGTTTCTTACAGCTATCTGAATGAAGTGATCACGGCGAACAACAGTGCGGCCAATATCGAGGGCTATGAGCCGATCGACTGGGATGTGGTCTCGCTGCCTACGCATCCGGAAGCACCAGGTGTAGGTTCCAACATCTCCTACTACGGAATCTTCGCGATCAACGCGAACGCAGAGAACGTCGAGGATGCTTGGGAATTCATCAAGTTCGTCACCGGTGAAGATTGGGCACGCGTGAAATCCAAAGCAAACTACTATCTGGTCGCCAGACAGTCCTACATTCAACCATTTGACGGCGCAGAGTACAATTTGAACGCTTTCTTGAACCTTACGCCGCCTGAGTATTCCAACACTGAAATGATTCTCTATGAAAAATTGCCGGATTACTGGTCGGTTCAGAATATTGGGCAGATGAAATTTGCGGAAGTCGTCAACAACGGCAAGGATATCCAGCAAGCGCTGCAGGAATGGGAGACCGAAGGTCAGATGATGATTCAGCAAATGCTTGAGAACAAGGATAATCCGAACGGAGATTTCGGCATCTTGCCGATCGATATCCAGATTGGCATCGCTTCTGGGGAGATTGATCCTGAGGATGTCTTGACTGACTTCGAAGACGTTGAATTTACAGAAGAGGAGATCATCGTCGATGACATGGCAGACGATGTGATCGAGGAAGAAACTGCAGAACAGGAATAAGCTGAATCCTAACCGCGCCCGGAGTGATCCGGGTGCGGTTATGCGTGTATATGCACATTTTTGCTATAACGGGTCTTCAACTGTGTATGGTATAATGGAGATTGTTGAGGGGAGAGTGAAAGAATATGAAACGCAGAGTCCATAGTGATGAAGTGAAAGCGGCTGCTTTGCAGAAACTGGAAGAACGAGGCGTCAAGATCGAAGATATCGCGGAGATCGTCTATACGATGCAATCCCCATATAACCAAGACCTGACGATGGAGCAGTGCATCAACAGTGTAGTCAAGGTATTGGAGAAACGCGAAGTGCTCCATGCTCTTCTGGTCGGCATCGAGCTTGATGTGCTTGCAGAGCAGGGCAGATTATCGGAACCGCTGCAATCCCTCGTTGAGACCGATGAAGGCCTCTTCGGCTGCGATGAAACCCTGGCCCTGGGTTCGGTGCTTGGGTATGGCAGCATCGCGGTAACCACCTTCGGTTACCTGGATAAGGATAAGATCGGTGTGATCAAACGTCTCGACACGAAACGCGGACTTGGCGTTCACACGTTCTTGGATGACCTGGTCGCAAGCATCGCTGCCGCTGCATCGGGCCGACTTGCTCACCGCATGCGCGATGAGGAAGAGAACGGCAATGCGCCGCAAGAGAGTGCCGGCTGAGCGAGCGCTTTGATTTTGCCAATTCATACCCATGTGCCATAGGATATATTCCGGTCTTTTCTGGACACACTAGGTGTTAAGAAAGCTGAACACGGAGTGGTACGGTTATGAATTGGATCTATTGGGGCAAACTTTATGATTCCAAATTCCAGGCTTCCTGCTTAGCGAAAAGGATGGAAGAAGATTGGTGGATCTATGGGTATGAATGCCCTGGACAAGTTGAAGTTTTTCGCTCGCGGCGAGGCCGGTTTGGCGTGCGCTTCACGGTCTAGCATAGATTGAATTCATAGGATGGAGCTGCGCAGCTTAGAATGAACTCCCTGAATATACGAATAAGATGCTTGATATGATGGGTTTAACACAAGTGTTGAAACAGCCGCCGCAGGAATAAAATTCATTCTCGGCGGCTGTTGACTTCTTCTTGATCTGTGTGATAAGATAATAAATGTCGCTAATTAATAGTTTCTCTTAGTAATAACCCTACTGACGACGCGGGGTGGAGCAGTCTGGTAGCTCGTCGGGCTCATAACCCGAAGGTCGCAGGTTCAAATCCTGCCCCCGCAATATCTAAGGGCCTTTAGCTCAGTTGGTCAGAGCGGTCGGCTCATAACCGATTGGTCACAGGTTCGAGTCCTGTAGGGCCCATATGAATATCGGATACATACTTCGTGCATACGGAGTTCAGACAGAAGTTGTCGACATCGAGTCGGCAGCTTCTTTGTTTTCGTCTAATGTTCTTCTCGTGAGAAACTGCGTATCACAGCTGGAAGCTGAAGGAAGTCGGAGCGGAGCATGTATGCGGCCGGCATATCTCGGTGAGAATAGGACCTAGAACTCAGCGAAAGGGGGACGTACAAGGAGATGGTTATTCAGACAAAGGATTATCAGATCGCCGCGCTGGAGCCTGACAGCGACGCGGTCAAACTGCTGCAAGAGGCAGAAGCAACCATCGCGGAACTGACCGGCCGAGAGGTCACATTGATTGCTTACGAGAGGAGCGAGGACCTGCCGCCTGCTAATCCGACTTAAGGATGAAGCCTATCTTCACAGTAACGCAGGAAACGGACCCTTATTCTATCTCGCCCTGTTGTGTGTTTCTCGAAAAAATAAAATAAATAGTTGACAACAGGTCTAAATCTTGATAATATAGTTCTTGTCGCCAATGAGAATAGTTAATATGACCTGTTAGCTCAGTTGGGAGAGCACCATCTTGACAGGGTGGGGGTCAGTGGTTCGAGTCCACTACAGGTCATCAGCGGGAACCCTTGCGAAGCAAGGGTTCTTTTGTATTATTGAGCGATTTTACAATCCCCATCAGCATGCATCCATCTGTTTCATCATGCCCTGTCCGATCGGCGAACGTTGGTCGTGACTTACTTGCAGTGTTTATAGAAAACGAATAGAATAATAGGGTTGATAGTTCACGAGAGCAGGTCCTATGGATCTATTCTTTGTGCAGTGAAGAAATGGGATGGAATCATTCTCTAAAATAAGAAACTTTTTACAAATGACAATGCTTGATGCTTCGAATTATGCTTATATTCAAATTCTGAAAAAATGATTGAAAAACAAATGGACTTATAATATACTATTCCAACAGGATAACTCAGGATTATCCTGCTGGGGAAGGGAGTGCTCCTTCTGATCGAATTAACTGGTGTCAGCAAAGTATATCAATCGAAGGATTCTGTCGTGCACGCTTTGCGAGATATCGATCTCAAAGTGGAGAAGGGTGAAATATTCGGCATCATCGGTCATTCCGGCGCCGGCAAGAGCACGCTTTTACGCTGTGTAAATCTGCTGGAGAAGCCGACATCCGGTACCGTCAAGGTAGGGGATGTCGTCATGACCGGCCTCAGCGAGAAGGAACTGCAAGAGCGAAGGAAGAAGATCGGCATGATCTTCCAGCACTTCAATCTTCTCTCTACAGCGACGGTCCGGGAGAATATCGCCTTCCCTTTGAAGATATCGAAGTATCCGAAAAAAGCAATCAAACAAAGAGTAGATGAACTGCTGGAGCTGGTAGGGCTCGCAGAACACGGAGACAAATATCCGGCACAGCTCTCCGGCGGTCAGAAGCAGCGCGTCGGGATTGCTCGGGCGCTGGCTAACGATCCGGATGTCCTGCTCAGTGACGAGGCCACATCAGCCCTTGATCCGCAGACGACGGATTCGATCCTCGAACTGCTGCTTGATATCAACCGCAAGCTGGGCATTACCATCCTGCTTATCACCCACGAGATGCACGTCATCCGCGCGATCTGCGATCGGGTAGCGGTGATGGAGCAGGGTCGGATTATCGAATCTGGCGAGGTGCTGGATGTATTCTTGAATCCGCAGCATGCGACGACGAAGGAATTTGTCAGCCAGGTGTCCGAGGAATTGGATACAGAGATCCTGCGTTCCAAGGCCGAAGGCCGCATCGTGCGCATCCATTATATGGGAGAGATGGCTTATGAGCCGATCCTGTATGAGACGGTGCGTGCCACAGATGCAACCTTCGTCATCTTGCAAGGTACAGTCTCCCGTATGAAGGAGACGCCTTACGGGCAATTGATCGTCGAGCTGCGAGGAAGTCAAGAGGACACGGATCAGATCATCGAGAGGCTTAGAAGCCGAGGATTGGAAGTGAATATCATCCTATGAACTTCGATAATATCCGCTGGCCGGAGATCATCAAGGCCACCAATGATACCTTAATCATGCTCGGTGTGACGATGCTGTTTACCGTCGTCATCGGTTTTATCATCGGGATCATCCTGTTCCTGACCTCCTCCGGTCAGATGCTGCAGAACAGGGTGATCAATGGGATCTTGTCGTTCATCGTCAATATTCTGCGTTCTGTCCCATTTGTCATCCTGATGCTTCTCGTCATGCCGCTGACGAAGATGATCGTCGGTCAATCCTGGGGGGTCAAGGGAGCGATCCCGCCGCTCATCGTCGCAGCCGCACCGTTCTTCGCTAGACTCGTGGAATCGGCGCTGCGCGAAGTTGACCGCGGCGTTATCGAAGCCGCACAGGCGATGGGCGCCTCTAGAAGCCGCATCGTATGGAGCGTACTGCTTCGTGAGTCCCGGGGAGGATTGATCGCGGCGATGACGATTACAGCGGTCACGCTGATCTCTTATACCGCCATGGCGGGTGTCATCGGCGCAGGGGGTCTTGGGGACATGGCGATCCGCTATGGCTACCAAGGCTATAAACTGGAGCTGATGCTCGTCACGGTGGCGATTCTGGTCATCATGGTTCAGATTCTGCAGATGATTGGAGATGCGCTCGTGCGCAGATTCAGTCGGAAGTAGAGTTGAACATATACTCAAAAATAAAGAAAAGAGGAGATGGAGAGATGAAAAAGTGGTTACTGGTTCTGGCAGCCGTACTGCTGATCTTCGTCGCTGGCTGCGCACAGGACAATGGAGGCAACACGGGCAACAATGCAGCACAGAATCAAAATGCAGAAACAAACAACGAGGCTGAGAACGGGGCTAATGAACAGTCCGAACAGCCGGCACAAGTGGAAGAAGTAACGCTTAACATCGGTGCTTCTGAAATTCCGCACTCGGAGATCTTGAATTTCGTTGCACCGATCTTGGCTGAACAAGGTGTCAATCTGAACATCGTCGTATTCAACGACTATGTACAGCCGAATGTACAGCTGTACGAAGGTGAACTGGATGCGAACTTCGTCCAACATCAGCCGTACCTCGATGAGTTCAATGCTGAAAGAGGCTATGACTTGGTAAGCGCAGGGGGTATTCATATCGAGCCGTTCGGCGTGTACTCCAACCGCGTGCAATCGCTGGATGAACTGGAGGAAGGAGCGAAGATCGCAATTCCCAACGATCCAACTAACCGCGGACGTGCGCTTCTCCTGCTTGCTCAGAACGGCCTGATCGAGCTCTCCGAAGAAGCTGGTACAAGCGCAACTCCAGCGGACATTACGAACAACCCGCACAACTTCGAATTCGTAGAGCTTGAAGCGGCGATGCTGCCTCGTATGTTGGATGAGTTCGATGCAGCGGCGATTAACACGAACTATGCGCTGCAAGCTGATCTGAATCCGCTCGAGGACGCACTTGTCATTGAAGATGCCGAGTCTCCATATGTCAACATCGTGGCTGTCCGCCCGGACAATCAAGACTCCGAAGCGATCAAGAAGCTGGTCGCCGTACTTCAATCTCAAGAAGTTGAGGAATTCATCCTCGAAAACTACAACGGAGCTGTCGTTCCTGCGTTCCAATAATCGATTGAACGCAATGATCTGCTATATGAAGCCGTCCATGCAGGTGCATGGGCGGCTTCTTTATGTATTGAGTCGGCCCAAGAGGGCTCAAGAGTATCTTCTCGGCGTGTGGATCAGCGTCATGGTATGCTGAATCGTATGCTGAGACGATAAAAAGGATCGACTCAGCGGTGGTGACGGTGGAGCATCATGCTGAGACGATAAAAACCATCGACTCAGCGGTGGTGACGGTGGAGCATCATGCTGAGACGATAGAAACTATCGACTCAGTTTCTGTTCCGCCTCCGCTGCTGCTTGAGTGCTGCTCAAACAGAGTTCGTATTTCCCGGGCAAGCGCAATAATCGAGTGAATGTTACATCCGGCAACAAATCACAACAACAAATCACAACAAACTCCAAACCCAGCCCCGGTTCCTAATCGTTGCACCTGTAATAGGTGTTATTGCGCTTCAATAAGAAATATGAAATGATCAAAAGATAAGCTGTACACTCCATATCAATTTACACAACACAGAATCAGCAGGGGGATCGACGATGAGCACAAGACAGACAAGCAATACCTCAGAACAACAAAACACCGAACGCAAGTTAACTGATCTGGAGATCGCACAACAAGCGGAGCTGCTGCCCATCGCGGAGATCGCGGCCAAGTTGGGACTGCAAGAGGATGAATGGGAAGGCTATGGCCGGTATAAGGCGAAGGTTGACCTCTCCGTATTGGAGCGTACAGCGGAGAGGCCGGAAGGGAAGCTTATCCTGGTTACAGCGATGAATCCGACGGTGGCCGGGGAAGGCAAGACGACGGTGAGCGTCGGATTAGCTCAAGCGATGAACCGCCTCAATCACCGCACCGTACTAGCACTGCGCGAACCTTCGATGGGGCCGGTGTTCGGCATGAAGGGCGGGGCAACGGGCGGCGGCTATTCGCAGGTCGTGCCGATGGAGGAGATTAATCTGCACTTCACCGGCGATATGCATGCGATCACAGCGGCGAACAATCTGCTGGCAGCGCTGATCGACAACCATATCCAGCACGGCAATGAGCTGGGCTTGGATCCCCGCCGCATCGTCTGGAAGCGGGCGCTGGATATGAATGACCGCGCACTCCGCCAGGTGATCATCGGCCTCGGCGGCAAGCAGAACGGTACGCCCCGCGAGGACGGATTTGATATCACCGTTGCTTCTGAGATCATGGCGATCCTCTGTCTCGCGCAGGATCTCCATGACCTCAAGGAGATGATCGGCAATATCTTGATCGGATACACCTACAGCAACGATCCCGTCTATGTCAGACAGCTTAAGGTTCAGGGAGCCATTGCCGCCCTTTTGAAAGACGCGCTCAAACCGAATCTTGTGCAGACGCTGGAACATACCCCTGTTCTCATCCACGGCGGCCCTTTCGCCAATATCGCTCATGGCTGCAACAGCATCCTGGCGACGAAGATGGCGATGCGGCTCGGCGAATACGCGGTGACCGAAGCGGGATTCGGAGCCGATCTGGGTGCTGAGAAGTTCTTCCACATCAAATGCCGCAAAGGCAAGTTTGTTCCTTCTGCTGTCGTGCTCGTCGCCACGATCCGTGCGCTGAAACTGCACGGCGGGATGAGCCCGGGAGAGCTGCATACGGTTAACCCGGAAGCCGTTAAGCGCGGATTTGCGAACGTCGAGCACCATGTGGAGATGCTGCGCAAATTCGAAGTTCCCATCGTTATCGCTTTGAATCATTTCTATCAGGATGATGAGGAAGAGATCGCGGTGTTCGAGTCCCTCTGCCAATCCCTCGGCATCGAGTATTCGATCGCCAAAGTATGGGAGCACGGCGGGGAGGGCGGCTTGGAGCTTGCGGCGAAAGTGATCGCTGCAGCTCAGGATTCCCCTGCGAGACTGCCAATGCTGTACGATACGGAGCAAGATCTGCGCACGAAGATCGAGGCGATCGCGCGGGAGATCTACGGCGCATCCTCCGTGGTTTTCAGCGATCAGGCAGAAAGGCAGCTGAAACAGATCGCAAGGATGGGCTGGGACCGTCTGCCGGTATGCATGGCGAAGACCCAGTACTCCCTGTCGGACAACCCGGCGCTAATCGGCAGACCGCAGGATTTTGCGATCCATGTCAGGGAGCTTCAACCGAAGCTGGGCGCAGGGTTCATCGTCGCCTTGACGGGCAAGATGCTGACGATGCCGGGCTTGCCGCGGATGCCGATGGCAATCGGGATCGATCTAGATGATCAAGGCAGGATTACCGGGTTGTCGTAAGCCTTGTGTGCCTGTGAACATTTTTAGAACATTGATCCAAATCCCTTGCAGATTGGTCAGGCGCGGATTATAATTAGTAACAGCTAATTCATGTTCGACTGGATGATGTTTGCGGAACACAGCTGTGAACCGCAATACGGACAGCATTCTGGAGAGACTCGCGTAAGCGGGCGCCGAAGGGGCAAGACGGAACTTCTTCCGTCGAAACTCTCAGGCAAAAGGACAGAGTGATTTTGCACTTTTTATGGCTGATCATGTGCAAAATTTCACAATCTTCATCTCCCTATCTCCAGAGCCAAACATATGTTTGGCTCTCTTTTTTTATACATGAATAGCTGACTGCAGGATTACTAGAATAGTAGGGAAGTGAATGGGATGATCGACTGGCTGAAACAGATCAGCGATTGGGTATGGGGGCCGCCGCTGCTCATCCTGCTGATGGGAACGGGTCTCGTCCTCACGATCCGTCTACGCTTAATCCAATTCGTACGCCTGCCGCTGGCCCTTAAGCTCATCGTGACGGCTAAGAACGACGGGGAAGGGGATGTCACGAGCTTTGCTGCGCTGAGCACGGCTCTGGCAGCCACCGTCGGCACGGGCAATATCGTCGGAGTGGCGACGGCGATACAACTGGGCGGCCCCGGCGCGCTGTTCTGGATGTGGATGGCCGCCCTTGTCGGCATGGCAACCAAATATGCGGAAGGCGTCCTCGCTGTTAAATACCGGACTGTCGATGACAACGGGCAGTTCTCCGGCGGTCCGATGTATTATATCGAGCGCGGGCTCGGACCGAAATTCCGCTGGCTGGCGGTCTTCTTCGCTGTGAGCGGCGTGCTGGTCGCCTTGTTCGGCATCGGAACCTTTCCGCAGGTGCAGGCGATCGTCGATGCGGCCAAGACAAGCTTCCATCTTCCGATCTGGTTGACGGCGCTGCTCGTCACGGTGCTGGCTGCGTTAGTCGTCATCGGCGGGCTGCAATCGATCGCCAAGGTCGCTGCGAAGATCGTGCCGAGCATGGCGGTATTATATATCGTGATCTGCATGATCGTCTTGATCGCTTATGCGGATCAACTCCCTCAAGCTCTGCATACGATCATCACCTCTGCCTTCACGGGCACAGCAGCAACGGGCGGATTCGCCGGGGCAGGCGTGATGCTGGCCATACGCAGCGGAGTGGCCCGCGGGATCTTCTCCAACGAATCGGGACTTGGCAGCGCTCCGATCGCCGCCGCCGCCGCGAAGACAAAGTCCCCGGCGGAACAAGGGCTCATCTCGATGACGGGAACCTTCATCGATACGATCATCGTCTGTACGATGACGGGCTTAACCTTGGTTGTAACCGGAGTCTGGTCGGGAACGGAGGCGGGAGCGGCGATGACGCAGAGCGCCTTCTCCCAGGTGATGCCGGCAGCAGGTCCAGGGCTGCTGACGATTTGTCTGGCGCTCTTTGCCTTTACGACGATACTGGGCTGGAATTATTACGGGGAGCGGTGCGTGGAGTATCTGTTCGGCGTGCGGGGCATCAAGCCGTACCGTTATATTTTCATCCTGATGGTTGCCTGCGGAGCGTTTCTGAAGCTGGATGCGATCTGGCTGATCGCCGATATTGTGAATGGGCTGATGGCCTTTCCTAACCTGATCGCCCTTTTAGGCCTCTCCGGGGTAGTCGCTGCAGAGACCAAGAAGTATTGGCTGTCGCTGAGAGAAGAACGGGCAGATGGTTCGTAGGCTCTTTCCTATTCTCCCGAATCTGTTATGCTTATAAGAGAGCGTATGAGTATATGAGTGTGCAGTTGAGCCAAGCGATAGGTCAGAGAGATGGGCAGAGTACGAGCCAAGATCGAGCACAGTCCGAACACAAATCGAGAATAGATCGAGCGCAGGCAGAGCCGCAAATTGAGCACAGGCAGAGCATTAGAGATTGTGAACAAACATGGATAGAGGGGAGAGAGACCATACATGCAGCTTAGATCATCTGCAGCGCAGGCAGTGCCTGAAACTGCGGCGCAAAGAACGGCGAAAACGGTGTTCTCCGTGGTCGCTGCGATCAGCGTGATTCACTTCCTGAACGATACGATGCAGGCGGTGGTTCCGGCCGTCCTGCCGTATATTCGTGAGGCGCGGGCCCTGACCTATACCCAGGTCGGATTCGTGTTGTTCATGCTCAATATGACCTCATCGGTGCTGCAGCCTGTGGTAGGGCTCTACTCGGACCGCCGTCCATCACCTTATATGCTGCCCCTAGGCATGATGCTGAGTTTGCTGGGCATCATCGGCATCGCCCTCAGCCCTAACTATGGCTGGCTGCTGTTGTCCGTTGTCCTGATCGGTCTGGGCTCGGCCCTCTTCCATCCGGAAGGCTCGAAGGTCGTACATATGGCTGCCGGGAAGCGGCGGGGACTGGCACAGTCCATCTATCAGGTCGGGGGCAATACCGGAAGCTCGACGCAGTCACTGCTTACGCGGTATATTTTCCTGCCCTTCGGTCAGATCGCAGCGCTGTGGTTTACCTTCGTCGCCGGTGCCGCCGTCATCATCTCCTATCTCGTCTCTCGATGGTACAAGGCGAACCTGCGTCTAGTCAGCCCTAAATCCGCCGCAGCCAAGCCCTCCGTTACGAAGGCCGGAGCGCCCCAGCAACAGAGGGAAGCAAGCGGAGCGAGGGGAGTAAGTGCCGGCGGGCTGCCGCGCCAGATCGTCTGGTTGGGATTAGGCATCCTCATGCTGCAGATGATCGCCCGTTCTTCTTATATCACCCTGATTCAAAATTATTATCAATATTTCTACGCGGATACCTATGGGACGACCTTGCTGCAAGCCCAGCTGCCGCTGATCCTCTTCGGATTCACCGGGGTGCTGGGCACGTTCGTCGGCGGGCCGCTGGCGGATCGCTTCGGTCCGAAGAAGGTCATCTTCATCTCCTTAGCCGGCGCGGCGCCCTTCGCTTTGCTGCTGCCCTTCGTCAGCAAGGTGTGGGTGATCCCCCTCTTGATCGTGACGGGATTTATCTTGATGTTGGGCTTTGCGGTGATCGTCGTGTATGCGCAGATGCTCATGCCCGCTCATATCGGGATGGCCTCCGGTCTCACCGTCGGCTTGTCCTTCGGATTGGGCGCGATCGGCGCGGTGGCTATCGGCTATTGTATCGATCTGTTCGGCCTATATCCCGTGTTCATCGCCAGCAGTCTGCTGCCGCTCCTCGGTCTGTTCACGATCAAACTGCCGGAGGTATCCAGGTAATACAAGCTTTCACCACAATGATACAAATAGTATCATAGTTAATCAATCATTATTTTAACTGCCGTTTCAAATTCACCGGCTGTGATGGAAGTCACTCTATTTGAGCGGCGTTATCGCTAAACTTATGGGAGTATATCGACATTTCTCAAGAGGTGAGGATTTTGGCGGGCGGTTTCAAGAGCAGATATATCCCTAAACAGCACGGTGCTTGGGCGATGCTGATCGTTCCTTTTTTGTTTGGTATGTTCTCAGGCGGAGCCGTCCCGCTGCATGGTTTGCTGTTCTGTGTGTGGCTGGCGGCTTATCTGTGGTCCTATCCATGTCTGCAGTGGATTAAGACCCGCAGGCTGGATCGCTGGCTTAGTCCGATGCTGATCTACGGCAGCATCCTTGCAGGGTCCGGTACTCTGCTGGCGTTCGCGGCGCCGCAGCTGCTGAAGTGGCTGCCTCTGTATATTCTTCTGTTCCTGGTGAATGCATGGTTTGCCAAGAGGAATCAGGAAAGAGCCTTTCTGAACGATTTTGCCGCCGTGGTGCTTTTCAGCTTGATGGTTTTCATCTCCCATGAACTGGGCGGAGGAGGTGAACTGCGCGCAGCGGCTGAGCTGTTCCTCCTCAGTTTGCTCTATTTTACGGGTACGATTTTCTTCGTAAAGACGATCATCCGTGAGAAGCATAACAGGCGATTTTATGAATATTCCGTGATGTACCATATGGCGGCTCTGATCGCGGGGATCCTGTGGTATTCCCCGTTTGTTATCATCCCGCTTGCCCTCCTGCTCCTGCGGGCTATCTGGATGCCGCGGATGGATGCGAAGATCAAGACCGTCGGCATAGGGGAATTCATCTACGCGGTGCTGTTCGCTGCTGCGGTATGGCTGACATACGGTGTGATCTAATAGAAGGTTCATATATTACAACAGGCCGGGGATCATCCCCGGCCTATTGACGATTTCTTGTCTTTTGCCGCTTGTAATGAGCAGTATAGAACTGTAACTTATAACGCTTTATCATCGATGGAATCGAGATATGCGTCGATCTCGCTGATCACGGATTGCACTGTACCTTCATCGAAGGGCGAGCGAAGATTCGCTGCCTGCACCAGTTCGAGGAAGGAGCGGGACCCGCCGAGGCGGCACAGCTTGATGTAATCCTGCCACGCGGATTCGTGATCCTGCCGGTCACGCAGCCAGAATTGGAAGGCACAGATCTGCGCCAGGGTATAGTCGATGTAATAGAAAGGATCTTGATAGATGTGTCCCTGTCTCTGCCAGAAGCCCCCCATCTCCAAGTAGTCGATCCCGTCATAATCGCGGTGCGGAAGATAGATGCCTTCGATCTCCTTCCACGCTTTGCGGCGCTCTTCCGGCGTCCACTCCGGATGTTCATAGACGAGGTGCTGGAACTCATCAACGGCCACTCCGTATGGGATGAAGAGCACAGAGCTCACTAGATGAGCGAAGCGGTACTTGTCAGCATCTTCGCCGAAGAAGCGATCCATCCACGGCCAAGTGAAGAATTCCATGCTCATCGAATGGATCTCTGCCGCTTCATACGTCGGCCACAGGTATTCGGGTACGCCGATCGCTCTGCTTTCGTAGACCTGGAAGGCGTGTCCGGCTTCATGGGTGAGCACATCGATGTCGTATGAAGTTCCGTTGAAGTTCGAGAAGATGAAGGGGGATTCGTAGTCATCGATATAGGTGCAGTACCCGCCGGATTCTTTGCCCTTCTTGGCCACCAGATCCATCAGTTCCCGCTCCAGCATATATTCGAAGAATTCCTTCGTCTCCGGGGAAAGTTCAGCATACATCTGCCGCCCATTCTCGATGATCCACTCCGGCGGGCCTTTGGGCTCCGCATTGCCGTTGTTGAAGTGAAAGCGTTCATCATGGAACTTCAGATGCTCAAGACCGATTCTCTCAGCTTGCCGCTGATACAGCTTGTTCGCTAGCGGAACGATGGTTTCACGTACTTGTCTGCGGAAGCGGGCGACCATCTCCGCATCATAATCGATGCGCTTCATGCGGATATAGCCGAGTTCGATGAAGTTCTTATAGCCGAGCCGAACGGCGATCTCATGCCGCGTCTTGACCAGTTCATCATAGATGCGGTCAAAGGCCTCCCGGTGCTTCGCATAAAATCCAAACTTCGCTTCTACAGCCTGCCGCCGCACTTGCCGGTCTGGATGCTCCTCGAAGGGTTCCATCTGAGCGAGCGTGTAGACAGACCCTTGAAACTCGATCTGTGCAGAAGCTTTCAGCTTGGCATATTCGCTGGTTAACTTGTTCTCTTTCTGCAGAAGTTCCATGACTTCAGGGGAGAATGCTTTGATCTCATACTCTGCGATCTTGAACAGCTGAGCTCCGTAACGTTCTTCCAACTGGCTGCGGAAAGGGGAAGCAAGAAGCTGACGATAGAAGGCGGTGATCATCTCCTGAATCTCCGGAATTGTCACATCGAAGAAATCCCTCTCCTGCTGATAGAATTCATCGTTGGTATCGATCGTAGCGCGGATATGGGCGAGATTCCCCATGGTAGACAGCCGGCTGCGCTGTTTGTTGATCGCATCGATCGCTTGCACCGCATCCTCCAAGGAAGCAGCACCTTTCAGCTGATCCAACAGCGCGGCGAAGGTTTGTTTCTCCTCCTGCATATTCGGCCGAACGTACTTATAATCCTCGAATTTGATCACAATGAGCGCTCCTTTCATTTTCGTATTTTCGTCCAAATTCCTATGTATCTGTTAATTGATCTTATATGGACTTCCAGCCTTCATTCCAGGCTTCTTTCATCATACACGAATCTGCTGTGCGAAGTATATGCGAAAATTCGTCGAGTGATCCGGAGCCAATTTATGATTGTTTGACATTTGTCACAGTTTTCTTGGATTATAGAATGGATATAGCTCTTTGTGGTCATAGATGGGAGAGAAAGGGAAGTCCTATAATCGATAGCGACAGGAAGAAGAAGGGGTGTGAAGGATGAGTCGCAAGCTGATGAGAACTCTTGCAGCCGGTCTCCTCGCCGCTTTGCTCACCGCATGCGGAGCGGAGCAGGGAGGGGGCGGCGCTGCTCAGATCGATGGTTCTAAGGTAGATGTGATCCTGACCTCGGCAGAGCCGGCAGCGGCGGGAGAAGAGACGACGCTGATCGCGGAGCTGACCGGTGCTGTATTTCCGGAAGAGCTGACCTTCGTGCAATTCGATGTTCGGAAAGCGGACGGGCCGGTTCTGATCAACGGCGAGCTGCAAGGAGAGCAGCGCTACACCGCGCAGCACCGCTTTGAAGAGCCGGGCGTCTATGATGTTGTCTTGCACATCTATGTTGAAGATCTGCACCTTATGAAACGCAAGCAGGTGGAAGTGCAGTGAGCGGATCGGGGATTCGCTATCTTCTCCTTATCCATGCCTTGCTCTGGATCGCTGTGCTTCCCTTCGCTTCGCCGCTCACCGCATCCGCTGCCGGATCATCAAGTCATGCACTGCAGCAGCGGATCGATCAAGCGGAGGAGGGGGAAGTGCTCGAGATTCCGGAAGGGGAATATGAAGGGCCGATCCAGATCACGAAGCGGCTTCACCTTGCAGCAAGCCCGGGAGCCCAAGTCGTGCTGCGCAATCAGAGCGATCAGCCGGCGGTGACGATCGCAGCGGATGATGCCAAACTCACCGGCATTCAGATCATTGATATCACAGCAAAGGATGCACCGACGGTCATGGTGTCGGGCAACCGCGCAGTGCTCGAAGATTTGCATATCATCACGGGAACGGACGGGATCCGCTTAGCAGAAGCACAGCAAGGCCGCATCTTGAACAACCTCGTGGAATGGGGCGCCGGGGAGGCGGTTCCCTTCAGCCGGCGGGGCAACGGCATCGATCTCTATCGATCGCCGTCTGTGATCATATCCGGCAATACGGTGCGCGGCATGTTCGATGCCATCTACGTGGAATTCAGCGACGATGCCTTGGTGGAAGACAACTTCGTCGAATCTTCGCGTTACGGCATCCATACGATGTATTCGAAGCGCCCGGTCCTCCGCGGCAACCGGGGGTCGATGAATGTGACCGGAGCGATGGTCATGGAAGCTGCAGAGGCAGAAGTCAGGGCAAATACGTTCACCAAGCAGTATGAGAATGTGAATGCTCAGGGCATCTTGCTTTACGATGTCCATGAATCCATCATCGCGGAGAACCGCATCGAGGGCAATCGTGTTGGTATCTATGTGGAATACTCTACCGGCAACCGCATCGAGAGCAATGCCGTCATCGATAACTTCATCGGCATCCAGCTGCTCGAAGCAAGCGGGAACACGATCACCGAAAACTTCTTCGCAGGCAATGTGACCGACGCGCTGGCCAAGGACAGCGCCCAGAACGATCTAAGCGGCAACTTCTGGGAGTCTTTCTCGGGAATCGATACGGACGGTGACGGCAGAAGTGACATCCCGTATAAGATCAACCCATTCTTCCTGGGATTGATCGAGCGAAGGCCGGTCTTTCAGCTGTTCTTTCAAACACCGGGGATCGCCTTCCTGGAGACCTTATATGCAGCGGATCAGGCGGGATGGGCAGCGGATGAAGCGCCCCTTATGGCGCCGCCGGATCGGTGGCAGCCGAGTGATGATGAACCTGCGGGATTCATCGGCGGAACAGTGAGTCTAATGGTGATCATCTTGTCGCTTGCGATCATCGGAGTGAATAGGAGGAGGATAACATGAGATTACGAACCTTTCTTGCCGTATTGCTGCTGTTCAGCATGGCCGCACTTGGAACGGCCTGCGGCACACATGCACATGAACCTGTAGAGGTGGATGAGTTGACCCACCGCTGTGCTATCTGTAATATGGCCGTGACGGATGACCGCCATGCCGTGCAGATCATCACCAAGGACGGACAGCCGCTCCTGTTCGATGATCTCGGCTGCATGTATGCGTGGATCATGCAGCACGGCAGCGATGCGATCGGTGCCGCTTTCGTCCGGGATTATCATGATCTGAAGTGGCTGAAGATGGAAGAGGCTTATTATGTCTATGATGCTGCCATCCGCACGCCGATGGCTTACGGGGTGATCTCCTTTGCCGATGAGCAGGCGGCGCGCAGCTTTATCGCTGAGCACGGGTCGGGCATGCTGCTTACGGCGGACGACTTGGCCGAGCATACATGGGAAAGTGATCACGAGCATGAGCATGCGCATGGTCATGATCACGGGGGGGAGCAGCACCATGATGAGCCGCATGTTCATACTGAACCGGGTGATGACGGACAGGAACATCATGCTCCCCAGGGAGCGGGGCATGGGGCATGAAGCAAGCTTGGGTCGTAGCTTTGCGCGAGATGAGGATGGGGTTTCGCAACCCGTGGGCCTACACCTACATCCTCATCTTCGCTTTGTTCATGATGACGCTGCTGATGATCCATGCACAAGGCTATGTTAAGGGCTATTCGAGCACGACGGCGACGACGCTGAACTTGGTCTTATACCTGCTTCCCTTGATGACGCTGATGCTCGGTTCCTTCTCCTTGACCGGAGAGAAAGAGGAGGGAAGCTGGGACTTGCTGGCCTCATACCCGTTAAGCACCGTTTCTTACCTCATGGGCAAGTACGGAGGTCTTATGATCGTGTTGCTTGTCATCATCTCTTTGGGGTTCGGTGCGGCCGGGGTTCTCGGCTTCTTCGCTGGAACCGGTTTCCGCGGTGAAACCTATGCCGCTTTATTCGCCTTCGCCGTGAGCATCGCTCTGACCTTCCTGGCGCTGGCGCTGCTGGCCGGCACCTTGGCTGCAAGTCGTTGGCAGGCACTGGCCTTCGCTGTGGCGATCTGGTTCTTCCTCGTCATCGCTTGGGCACCGATCTTGATCGCACTGCTCGGCTTCTTGCCTTATGCGTGGATCAGACCGGCGGTCACACTGCTCACCTTATTGAACCCGGCTGAACTGGCGCGCCTGTTTACCGTCGTCCGCCTCGGCGGAGGAGCGGTGCTGGGACCTGAATATTACGATTGGGTGCAGTGGATTCGGGAGCCGGCCGGGGTGCTGATGTACGCTGTTTTCCTCATCGTATGGATCGGCGCCATCCTCGGCATCGCTCATCTGCTGTGGGAAAGGGGGAGAGGACGTGGCTGAAGCGATCGAGAAGATCGTTAAGATGCAAGGTGTGCACAAGCGATATAAGGACCAAACCGTGGTCGAAGATTTCCACTTGACCGCAGAGGCCGGCCGGATCATCGCCTTATGCGGCGGGAACGGCGCGGGCAAGAGCACGATTCTGCGCATGCTGGCGGGGATCATCCAGCCGACCAGAGGCGAGATCGCCGTGTGCGGCATTCGCTTACGGGACGATCGCGCTGCTTATGCGAGACAGATCGGCTACATGCCCGATGATTATCGATTCAGCGGCGGACTTACGGCCCTCGAGACCCTGGGGTTCTGGGCGAAGCTGAAGGGCTTGGATCTGCAAGCAGCGCGGGCAGCTCTGGCGGAGGCAGGACTCGAGGATACGGGGAAGAAACCCGTGTCCAGCTTCTCGAAAGGGATGAGACAGCGCCTCATGTTTGCACAAGCGATGCTGGCACACCCGCCGCTGGTCATCCTGGATGAACCGACGAACGGCTTGGACCCCCATTGGTTGGAACGCTTCGTTGATCTTGTGCGGGATGCGGCCGGGCGCGGGCAGACGGTTCTTCTCTCCACACATCAGCTTAGCATCGCTGAAACCGTTGCGGATGAGATCTATTTCCTGCAAAACGGCGTGGTGAAGATGAGCGGAACGCCGGCAGAGATTCGCAAACAGCTGGGGACTTCGGGGCTTGGCGAAGCCTATGCACAGATGTTCAGCTGAAATGGTATACCGCGCGCGAGCCGTAATCGGGTATGATAGTCGCAAAGGACATGCAAGAGATGGGGAGAAAGGGGAAGGACTTGATGTCTTATCGACAGATCAAATGGCTGATTCTCATCATCCCGACCTTGACGATCGGGATCTGGGAATATGTGCGGCATGAATACCTGCTGCCCTATATCTCGATGGAACTCGGCAATGTGCTGTCTCCGGTCATCGTCTTCCTCGTCACGATCCTGTTCCTGACGCAGCTGTTCGAGATCCTCGAGCGCAATCAGAAGGAGCTGGAGGAAGCGAGGGCGTTGAAAGCCGTGCATGAAGAACGCGAGAAGCTGGCGAAGGAACTCCATGACGGGATCGCGCAGACGCTGTTCCTCATGAATGTACAAATCGATCGGCTCGCCCAGCTGGGCTATGTGGATGAAGGGCTCATCATGCAGATCAAGCGCAATGTCCATCATGCCAACTCCTACGTGCGGCAGGCGATTGCCAATCTCAGGGAGCCGGCGGAGCAATCGGCGCTCCCCTGGATGCAGAGCGTGCGCAGTTTGATCGATGAGATCCAGCGGGAGAGCGATCTTGAGATTACGCTGGATTGGCGGATCGAGGATGAGCAGTGGACATCCAAAGAGAAAATCGAACTGCTGGCGATCATCCGCGAGGCGCTCATGAATGTATACAAACATGCGAAGGCAGAGCGCGTTCAGATCATCGGCGAATCCCATGCCGGCGGCTGGAGATGCCGGGTCATCGATGACGGCCGGGGCTGGTCCAATGAGGATCTGCGGGAAGCCTCGCACCGCTTCGGCATCAAGATGATGGAGGACCGCGCCGCGCGGATGCGCTGGAGGTTCTCGATGGAGAGACTAGAAGGCAGGACGATCGTGACTGTAGAGAAGGAGGGGACGGGATGAGCAGCCAACGGTTCCGCGTACTGGTCATCGACGACAGCGAACAGGCGAGGGATGCGATCCGCACGATTCTTGCCGCCGATCCGGTGTTTGAAGTCGTTGCTGAAGGAGCAAGCGGAGAAGAAGCTTTGGCCTTAACCGCCGCCTGGATGCCTGATCTCATCCTGATGGATATTCGCATGCCGGGGATGGACGGGCTGGAAGCGACCAAACGCGTCAAGGAAGAGTATCCGTACGTGAAGATCGTCATGGTTACGGTATCCGATGATATCACCCATCTCTTCGATGCGCTGAAGAAGGGGGCGCAGGGTTACCTGCTTAAGAACCTGCAGCCGGAATCCTGGCTCGAATATTTGAAGGCGATCTGTTTCGATGAAGCGCCGATGACCCGGGAGCTGGCATACCGCATCTTGAAGGAGTTCTCGCATACGGATCCGCCGTCCCCGGGCGCCTCCCCTACGCCCCTGACGCCCCGCGAAACGGAGATCCTGAGATTAGTGGCCAAAGGGATGTCCAATCGCGAGATCGCAGAGGAGCTGGTCATCTCGGAGTATACCGTTAAGAACCATCTGAAGAATATTTTCCATAAATTACACTTGCAAAACCGCTCGCAGCTCGTTCGTTACGTCTATGAACACGGTTGGATGGGAGATTGAACACCCCGGCTTTGCGCGGCAGGAATAAGCGGAAGAGCGTGCCCTTGCCGGGTGAAGAACTCACTTCCATATGCCCTCCTTGGCCTTCGATAATCTGCCGGCTGATCGCCAGCCCGAGGCCCGTGCCGTTCTCCTTCGTCGTATAGAAGGGCTCATAGATCTTCTCCAGTGCCTCTTGGTCCATACCCTCCCCCTGATCTTGAATCTCAATGACGAGATATCGCTCCCCGGCCGGGGCGATGCGGATCCTGATCTCATCGCCGGCGGCCGATGCTTCGACGGCATTTTTGATGATGTTCAGCAAAGCTTGCATAAGCAGGCTGCGATCCCCGTATGCTGAGACATCCGAGGCGGCGACGGTATGCTGGATCCTCACCCCGTGCTTCTCCGCATAGGGCTGCATCACTTCGACGGCCTGCCGGATCACCAAGTCCATCTGATAGAGGTGGGGCAGGATGGGCGCATCGGAGCGCTTCACTGCAGAGAGCGCCTCGAGGATGCCGAGCATCCGCTCTACCTCAGCGCGCAGCTCTTGTTTAAGCTGCTGATCCGGTGCCTGATCCAGCTCGAAGAAGCTGTAGATAGAAGCGAGGGGATTGCGCAGCTCATGGGCGAGGCTGGCGATAAACTCGCCGGTCGCTGCTGCCTGTTCCTTCATGTACATCCGCGCATTCAATTCATTCTGCACATCCATCGCCTGTTGAATGGTGCGCAGACCGATGAGAACACGGGTGAGGAAAATATAGGTAACCAGCGAGATGATGATGACGAAGCCGGCATCGTAATAGAGATGAAGGCTTTCCAGCAGGATGCCGAGTCCGCCGTAGGACAGCACCGTGGACAGCATAACCGCGGCGAAATATCGTTTGTCCAGAAAAAAAGGCGATGAAAGGATGAAATAGGTCATCAGCTGCTCGTTGTAGAAGATCGGCAGCCCAAACCACAACATCAGGCATACGGACAGGAAATTCGCGGCGAAGAACGTAAAGAGCAGGACATACTTAATACGTTCGGCCTGCTGCCTGCGCCAGAGGGCCGTGATGACCGGCACGAGGGCCAGCAGGCACATCCCGGGAAGATAATACAGGATATGGGTCTGCAGCTGGACGATGTAATCGACGATATAGAAATACAGCGATAACAGGACAAGCAGGAGGAGATGCCAGCGAGTGGTGCTCTTCTGATCGAAGAAGATGAATTCCCTGCTGCTGCTGGTACTGAGCCGCCGCGGCGGATCCTGCCTGTCTGTCCGTGCAAGCGACAGCACGTGCTCCAGCAGTTCGAGGGAACGCCGAATCTTAGCGCGCATCGCCTCGCGCGTGATGCCTTCATCCTCTTGATCGGCATAGGCGATCAAGCTGAGCAGCGGCTCGCGGATATGTTCCGTCATCCCGGCGGCAAGGCGGCCGATCTGTTCGAGCCGCTGTTTGTGTGCCAACTGCCGGTTCAGCTGTTCCAGCGCTTCATAAGAACGGTCGATGCGGCTGCGAACCTGCAGCAGGAGGATGAGGAACAAATAGCCAAGCAAGGCGAAGAAGAGGAGGAAGAGCAGCGGCTGGAAGACGATGGTCGTCCGCAGGACGAGTCCGACGATCGCGTATCTGGCTGTCAAGGTAAGCAGGACATGAAGCCAGTATCGCTTGCTGAAGAATATAGCCGCGGACAACAGGCAGTAGATTTCGACAAAATCCCCGCCCGTGTAGAGATGGGGCATCGGCCAGAACTTGATGATCTCGATAACCGTATACGGCAGGACGAAGGCGTAGAAGAGCAGGTACTTGCATACGGCCGCAGCGTCCCTGCGGAACAGCCAGTGCAAGCACGGAATGAGAAGGATAAGGAGAATATGGGGGGTATATTCATAGAGCCTGACGGTCTTGCTGACCTCATAGTGGGCGATGTTCTGCATTAGATTAGAGACGGCAACGATCAGGTAGAAAAATACGATAAAGAGCAGCATCGTTTTCCGCTCTTGCAGGCGTTCAGTGCGCTGGATCTCCATGAAGACCTCCACTATCATCTTAATATATTCTTCTTCGCGATGCGCTCGCGCAGTTCAACATAGATGCCGTATTGTCTTCTGGTAAGGGGAATCATCGCATCATTGCGCATGATCAGCAGATGATTGCCATGGGTCGAGGGATCGGGCACCACATGAAGGATGTGATAGATATTTACCAGATACGTGCGGTGAGGACTGAACAGAGCGCCCTTGGATTGGCGTTGGATCTCTTGCAGCGAAGAAGTAAGACGATACGACTCATCATTCGTCAAGTAGATATGAAGGGCGCGTTTGCTGACTTTCTCGACATAGATGACAGCGCTCTCATTAAAGGTGAAATCCCGTTTGTGATACGAAGCGCGGATCCAATTTGCTTCCTGCACTTCCCGATCCAGGAGCAGCTGTTCCTGCAGGATGCGGCGGATGGCGCGTTCGATGGCCGTCTGAAATTCCGCAAACTTAATGGGCTTCGTCAAATAGCCGACGGAGTCGAATTCGTTGATGCCGGTGAGCATATGTTCGGGTTCATTGGAGCCTGTTGTGAAGATGACCTGGGGAGTAAGACCTGAACGACGAATCGTGCGATAGGCTTCGATGCCGCTGAGGTTGTTCAGCTTGATATCGAGCAGGATGATATCCGGCTTGAGCGCTGCGGCCATCTCGATTAACCTCGTACCTGAGCCCGTTTCGCCGACAACTTGCAGGCTGAGTTTCTCGCAGTATTGGATGAGCAGCTGCCGCTGCAGCAGCATGTCCTCTGCGATCAGCACTGCATATGACCGATCGAGCATGAATATTCCCCCCTTAGACTTTCCGTTCAGGGCATGGAATCGTACCGTTCGGACCCTAAGGTATACTAGATTGCTCTCTCCCGTGATAGAGTAGAATGTAGAAGAATAACATCTAATGGCAATATATTGAAATATATCACCATCAGCACCAGAATGCAAGCGAATTGCAACATACAAGAAGTTGTCACAGTAACTAGTACACATATTAGAGCGCTTATTAGATGTTAATATCATGGGGGAGGCGAAAGGTGATGCATATTAAAGATACGATAGCCAAGCTCATCCTCTTGTTCATCACGGCTCTTGCCATCGCTTTCGGTTTGTCCGTGTTCGTGTTCATCCTGTTCGTTCTGCTCGATGCGGGGAATCTCCATGCTTACCTGAGCGGCGGCCCGTTTCTTGGCGAGAAGCGCATGATCATGAAATTTATCCTGCACATGGCGCAGTCAGCGGGACTGATCGGCGCGGTTCTAATCCTCTACCGGCACGAACGCTGGGAAAGTCAAGGATGGAGTCTGGGGTGGAAAGAGAGAACGCCCTTCCGCCATGCTTTGCTGGGATCCTTCATCGGGCTCGTATTCATCGGCATCGCGGTGCTGTTCACCTGGTTGTCCGGACATGTTCACATCTTCCAGTTTACGGCCCTCGGATCAGAACCGTTATCGGTATATGCTTGGATGAACCTGGTGATGCTGATCGTGATCGCAGTCAGTGAAGAAGTCTTCTGCAGGGGTTATGTGCAGGGTCTGCTCATGCACCGCTTTGGGTCCTTGGCCGGCATCATCGGCTCGAGCGCGGTCTTCACTCTGGTGCATTGGTATAATCATGCGATGTTCGATTCCATTCTGCCGGTCTTGAATCTTTTCCTCACGGGATTGCTGCTCGGCATCTGCCGCGCCGCCGCCAATGGACTGTGGCTGCCGGTCGGCATTCATGTGACATGGACCGTCCTGTACGATTATATCTTCAGATCATATGCGGGCGGAGCCCCTGCCGAAGGGCTGATGAATCTCGATATGCTCGGAGCGATCATCCGGACTGCCGGGGGGTTCGCAGTTGAAGGCAGGATCATCACCATGGGGTTCTTGCTCATCAGCATCTTGATCGCCGATCGCTGGATGCATCATAATCGCAGGATGTGGACACGTTTCTAGGGCGTGCAAATAAGCTCCTTTAATTGGGATGTTTAATGAAATCTGTTTGGAAGCGAATGTTAGGAGGAAAGGAAGAGTCAAGAAAACAGCGGGGTCTGAAGGAATTTAATGGTCGAAGGCGAATCAAAAGCATGGAACCGAAGAAAGAGGCTGTCTGCACCGCATCCTGCATGCGGCGTGACAGCCCTTTGCTGCGCTTGGCACTAATGAACCGCATCGCTTTCCGACTTGCTGGCAAGCAATTCGCGGACTTCGTTCTCCAGATCGATAATCATCGTCTGTTGGCGTTTAATCGTGTCCCGAAGATGAACGATATACATGATCAGACCTGTAACCAAGATCCCTAGTACAAAGGCTATAACGACTGGCATACGTACCACCTCATTATGTATCTATTGAAAGTTCATGTATGAATAAGCATACTATCATTATACAAGTTTCATGAGAGTTAAGGAAAGTTTAGAGCCGCCATCGGAATCCTTGGTCCAGCATCCGTCGGAACAGCCGGCCGGATGCTGTTTTTGCTTGGGCTCCGCGATTCATGCAGATTAACGCAGCGGCTGCTAGGTTATGCTAATTACACTGGATATGGAGGCTGTGTGCTGATGAACTTTTTGCGATCCAAAGGGATAGAACTTCATCCGCGAGTTTATTTTATTACGGCGCTTACCTATATGGCCTATGGATTGTTCGCCTCGATGATCATCGGATTGATCATGCAGACGATCGGAGAATATGCCCATATTCCTCTCTTAGCGGCAGCGGGTACGCTGGCGATTAAGTATTATGGGGCGGCCATTGGCGGTGCAGTGAGCTATGGACTTAAGGCACCGCCGCTTGTCCTGTTTGCATCGATCGTCTGCGGCGCCTATGCCGTCGAGGCTGGGGGCGGACCCGCCGGCGCCTATGTGGCTGCGGTGATCGGTACGGAACTGGGCAAGCTGATCTCCAAATCGACGCCGCTGGACATCATCCTCACCCCTCTGGTCGTACTGACTGCGGGATGCTGGGCAGGGGAGTATCTTGGATCTTATATCTCCGAGGGGATGATCTGGTTTGGCGAACTGATCAATTGGTCCGTGGGCAGGCACCCCTTCGTCATGGGGATCTTAGTCGCAACGCTGATGGGACTGGCCCTGACGGCGCCGATCTCGAGTGCGGCCATCGCCATCATGCTTGGGCTGGACGGTTTAGCAGCCGGCGCGGCAACGATCGGCTGTTCCGCGCAGATGATCGGATTTGCGGTGAGCAGTTATCGGGAGAATGGGATCGGCGGCTTGTTGGCGCAGGGGATCGGCACATCGATGCTGCAGATCTCCAATATCATCCGCAATCCCTTGATCCTCATTCCTCCTACCGCAGCCGGCATCATTCTGGCGCCGATCGGCACCGTCTGGTGGAAGATGGAGAATGTGAAGGAAGGAGCGGGTATGGGGACTTCGGGATTGGTCGGTCAGATTTTCACCTTGCATACGATGGGCTATGAGCTGGAAGTGTTCCTGAAGATCCTCGTGCTGCACTTCATCGGCCCTGCCGTGTTCAGCTTGGCGATCTCCGAATGGTTCCGCCGCCGCAGCTGGATCAAACCCAATGATATGAAGTTGGAATTATAAGGATGGATGCTGGCTTTTGTTTTGAAATGCCATTGAGGAATGAGGTTGTTTTCTGCAGAAAGATGAATTATATTAGGCAAAGGGAATTTTCGAGGATCCTCATGAAAACTTAACATTCCAGATACCGAATAGGGGGACAAACCTTTGGATTGGCAGGACATCTTATTTAAGTTTATAGGCGGACTTGGGATATTCTTATTCGGCATTAAGTATATGTCTGAGGGATTACAGAAGACGGCGGGCGACCGCATGCGCAGCTTGCTGGCTAAGTATACATCCAATCCGATCCTAGGAGTACTAGTTGGGATCGTCGTTACGGGCTTGATTCAATCATCAAGCGGGACGACGGTGCTGACGATCGGTCTGATCAATGCCGGGCTGCTGACCTTGCGGCAAGCGATCGGGATCATCTTTGGCGCGAATATCGGGACGACGGTGACGGCTTTTATCATCGGGATCAAGATCGAGGATTATTCGCTGCCTATCATCGCTGTAGGGGCTTTTTTCTTGTTCTTCTTCTCGAAGAAGAGATTCCAATACATAGGACAAGTCATCTTCGGATTCGGGACTCTGTTCCTCGGCTTATCGACGATGAGCAGCGGCGTCAAACCGCTGCAAGACCTGCAGGTGTTTACTGATTTCATCGTACAGATGGAGGGGATCCCGATACTGGGCGTCCTCGTCGGCACGGTCTTCACGATGATCGTTCAGAGTTCCAGCGCGACGATCGGAATCCTGCAGTCGATCGCCGATGAAGGCATGATCTCCCTGTATGGGGCGCTTCCCGTACTGTTCGGCGACAACATCGGTACGACGATCACCGCGGTGCTTGCATCGATCGGTGCTTCGGTAGCGGCAAGACGAGCATCCCTGGTACACGTCATCTTCAATGTAGCCGGTACGATTCTTTTTATGCTTATCCTGCCGCTCGTCCACGACGCCGTTCTGTTGGTTGGTCAAGATGTGAACATCCGCATGCAAATCGCGTATGCTCATGCGATGTTTAATATAACGAACACCCTGATCTTCTTGCCGCTGATTCCGGTTCTGGCTTGGATCGTTACAAAGCTCGTGCCGGGTAAGATGGTCGAGATTGAATTCCGCGCGAAGTATCTGGACGAGCGTTTGCTGGCGAACCCGTCGATCGCCCTCGGCCAAGCTAAACATGAGATTATACGGATGGGTTCCGTTGCCCGTGATATGCTGAACGATGCGTCGGAATATTTCTTCAACAAGGATGAGAAAGTGGCTAATCTAGCCTTGCAGAAGGAACAGCTGATCAATGAACTCGATCGCAAGATCACCGAATATATGGTGAAAATCCAACAGAGCAATCTAACGGCGGATGAATCGGCCAAAGCTTCGATCCTGATGCAGACGATCAATGACATCGAGCGGATCGGGGATCATGCGGAGAACATCGTGGAGTTGGCGGAGTCGAGGATTTCCCAGAAGGTGGAGTTTTCCGAAGATGCGGAGAAGGATTTAAGGGATATGCTGCAATTGGCCGATCACGTGGTGTCCAAGGCCTTGCATGCTCTTGAACATGACGATGAACAAGCCGCAGAAGAAGTGCTGACGAGCGAAGTGGAACTGGACCGCATGGAGAGCGTGTTCCGCAAAGCGCACATCAACCGTCTGAACCAAGGTGCTTGTTCGGGGAATTCCGGCGCGATCTTCCTGGATATTATAAGTAATCTTGAGCGAATCGGAGATCACAGCAAGAATATCGCTCAATACATCTTGGGGATGGATGATGAATGACAGCAAGATACGGACTCATCATAGATCTGGATGGGACGATGTACCATGGCGGTAAGATAGTCGCACATGCCGATGAATTCGTAAGCGATCTGAGAGATCGGAAGATTCCCTATCTCTTCTTGACGAACAATTCCTCGCGCACGCCGAAGGAAGTGGCGAAACAGCTTGCGGGCATGGGGATTCCAGCGGAAGCCGCACAGGTTTACACGTCTGCGCAGGCCGCAGCCAGCTATATTCACAAGAAGCGTCCTTGGGCGAAGGTCTATGTTCTCGGCGAGCCGGGACTTCATGCGGCGCTTAAGGAAGCCGGGTTGCAGCAGGTCACCGATGAACAGCCGGATTATGTCGTGCAGGGGATCGATTTCAGCTTCGACTATGCCAAGCTGGAGCGTGCGGCAGGTTATATCCGCAGCGGCGCGGAGTTCATCTTGACGAACCCGGATCTGCTCCTGCCAACGGATCGGGGCTTCATACCCGGCGCCGGCTCCCTGGGTGCAGCGATCCAAGCCGCATCCGGCAAGCAACCCGTGGTCATCGGCAAGCCCTCCGCGATCATCATGGAAGATGTGATCGACCGAATCGGTCTGCCGGCGGATCAGGTATGGGTCGTAGGGGATAACGCGGCCACGGATATGCGCGCGGGACAAGCTGCCGGATGTCGAACTGCGCTCATGTTGACGGGGATTACGACGCGGGATAACCTGCAAGAGACGCTCGAATCCGCCGGGGTGAAGCCGGATCTCATCTGTGATGATATTCCTGCGCTGGCCGAAGCGCTGCGAAGCTTCTATTCTTAAAATTTTTATGCGCATAGATCTAATAGATAAGCCGTACTGCCGGGGGTTATCCCTTCGCAGTACGGCTTATTAACTTCTTCGCATTCAGTGCAGCATTCATCAGGGACTCCATCATCAATTCCTTCTCCTCATCGGACAATTCCTTGTCCCCATCGAAGAAGGCGGTGCGGCGAAGTTTCTCCCAGAATTGCTGTTCCCGCGATTGCTGCTCGGTATGGTAAGTGGTATGGGTTTCCTCGACCCGATCAACTCTCCCCAGCAGATAATCGGCCGATGTGTTGAAGAGATCAGCACAGCGGATGAGGAGTTCATCATCGATCGGTCTTCTTCCGGATTCGATTCTTGACAATACACTGTTGTTGATATGAAGCATCGCGGCCAATTGGATCTGAGTCAGGCCTTTCCGCTCTCGCAGCGCACGAATACGATGCCCGGTTACCTTCATAGATTATCAACCTTCTCAATCTTCAGTTAGGTAATAATATTGATAAGTTTAATATTATGGCAGAACATGGATAATCCAACATAATCATGCCGGGTGTATATCAAATATACCATGTTTCCCTGCAAGCGAAAGCATAGATTGCAAATAAAGCAAACATACTATTGACTTTGCGTAATTAGAAAATTACTATATAGAGTATAGAATGGTCAAAAATGTTACAGATGGTGATTCCTATGTCTCCATGGTTCGAGATCGCGTTGCTGCTGCTAATCGTCATGATCATCATCTGGCTGGCAGCGGGCCTCAGCATGTACCGGCGGATCGCAGAACTATTGGATGCCAGGACGCACAATGAGAAGCGCATCTACGTGCACGAGACGGGTGAGGAAGCGGTGGCCTACGCCGAATCGATGGAACCGAATTCGGGGAGGGAGAAGCATCTGGAGCGGGCAGTGGATTATATGCGAAGGCAATTCCAAGAACGGCAGCTTCCCTTCGACTATGAACAGGCGCGAGCCGTCATCGAGAAAGCGGCTTTGCGCCGCGGGATCGACGCAGCTGATATCGGCCGCCAGCCTTCATCTTCCTGAGAAGCGCTGCGCAGAGCAGGATGTTCCATAGGGAAACAGAAGCCTCACATGATTACATGTGAGGCTTCTGCAGCGGCAAGTGCTTCATATGCTTCTCCCGATATTGCCCCGGTGTCATTCCCTCATGTTTGCGGAAGGAGCGGATGAAGTTTTGCGGATTGTTGTAACACAGTTTCGCCGCGATCTCTTTGATCGTCATATTGGTCTCCGCCAGCCATTTCTTCGCCATGCTGAAGCGGTAAGCCGTCAGATATTCGCTGAATGAATAGTTAGTCTCTTTGCGGAACACGCTGCTTAAGTAATTTGCATTGTAATGAAGCTTCTGTGCGCACATCTCCAGGGTCAGATCCGTGTCATAATAGCGCTGGATCATATCGATGATCTTCTCGGAGATGTTGTGGTACTGCGCATCCTGACGATCGCGGAAGATCTTGATCATCGGGTCGATCAGACTCGACCAGAACCACTCCTCGATCTCCGCAGCGATTCTCAGTTCCGTCAATTGTTCGAAGAGCGATCGGTTGGACTGCTGGATCTGATTCAGGCTGATGCCGGATTCCTGCATGACGATCAGGAGATTGTTCAGCAGCCGTGCCAGCGGAATCAGGTATTCCTGCGGCGTCAGTTCGGCTGCGAATACGGCTTGCAGGAATTCCCGGATCGCCTGCTTCGCTTGCTCTTGGTCCGCAAGTTTGATCGCATCGATCAGTTCCAGTTCGATGTGCTGAGGATAATTTAGATTCAGGTAATGTTTGCCCGAATTGATATCTTCGTATTGGATGATGATGCCTTCCCCGAGCTTGATGCGGTGCCTGAGGGCATCCAGCCCTTCGCGGTAGGCCCTCGGAATCTGGGTCCAATCTTGGAACGGCAGGCTGATGCCGATGCTGACTTTCAGTTCCAGATAGTTCAGGATCTTGCTCTGCAGATCCTCAGTGATGCCGTACAGCAGCTTGTTGAACTGCTGATTGTCCGCATCCCTGCTTCCCGCGATCGTCACGATGGTATGATCGATGATTACAGGGGACAAGCGATGCCCGAAGGGGATGAGCTCCTCGATCATATTCTGAATGGCGAATTGCAGGAGTTCAAGATCCTGTTTGCTGTAGCGGGTGCCCTCCAGCGTATCGATCTGCAGCGTGAGCATCGCCATCGTGCGCCATTGTTCTACTTGCTGACCGTACCCGTAGCGGATAAGCTTGTCGACGAGTTCGCTGCTTTTGACATTGCCTTGGCAGGCGCGGATCAGGAAGAAGGTGCGCACTTGCGAGAGATGGTGGCGAACTTCGTTTTCCAGACGGGTTTTGGACTGGAACAGCGAAGCGACATGCTCGCCGATGACTTGGAACTCATTCACATGGCGGCTGTTTCCCTCCACCTGCTCGCCGAACAGCCGCATCAGCCGCTTGATCGGCGAGTACATCCGCCGTGATCCCAGCCATACGGTGATGGCCGACAGGAAGAGCAGGATCAGGCAGACGATGAGCGTATACTCGCCGATCTTCGTCGCTTCCTTCGTCATGCTCGCGATATCGATCGCCGAGACATAGATCCAGTCGTTAAAGTCCGATTGGTAATAGATGATGGAATATGGCTTGCCGTTGTATTCAGCTGTGAACTGGCCCGAAGAACCCGTGAACTGTTCGGGTGATAACGGACTGATCGCAGACAGATGCTCGCCGATGAGCTGATGATCGGCATGCAGCAAGACGCGGAACTGATCATCCAGGATGAATAGTTCGGAATCACTCTCCGCTTCGAATTGCTGAAATTCCTGAAAGCTGCATGCGGGGATATTAGCAAGGATAAATCCCGTTTTGGTTAAGCTGTTCACTGGAAGCTTTTTGATTAGACTTATGGTATAATTACAAACAACGTTTGAAGCGTTTTCTTCGCTGTAATACCATTTACTGGGACTTAGAATCCATGATATCTCATCCGGGTGATTGATCAGCGATGCGATCTCTTCATTGTAAGCGTATTCATCGAGCCGATAGATACCCGAGTTTTTGACCATCCAGTTATGCGCCAGATTGACGACGATGACATCTTCGAGCTTCGTATCGAAGGATTGCATGTGACGAAGCTCGTTGCGCAGGTCGTTGTAGAGCATAAAGTCTTCCACTGTGATCTCGCGGCTGATGGCTTCTCTGAGAACGACGGAATTCACCACTTGATTGAGCGTGTGGTTGACAGTGGTAAGTATTTGTTCTACATTGGCATTGGTCTGCATAAGAAGCTGCATTTTACCGCGATTAACATGATTTTGAATTTCATTAGAAGATGTGATATAGGAGAAAAAACCGATAAAGACAACGGGGATGGTGCTTAACAATAAACCGAAGAGGATCATTTTGCTGAGATAATTTAACGACTTCATGCTACTCATCACCTGTCTTGTTAAGAGTATGATCCAACCTTCTTCAATTATGGACTGCCCAAAGAGCCATCTAGAGATTATAATCAAACTATATCCAAACGATATTCATCATAAGATCATCGCTATATGATGAATCATATCATGAAAGCGTAATCATTATCTCATATGTTTATCACTAAATAGATCATGAAGTCCTAAGGGGGAACTTCCATGCGAAGCGGGAAGAAACGCGTTAAGCCGTTCGGGATGAAGGTGATCACCTCGATAATCATTTTCTCACATATGATCATGCTGGCTGCATGCGGCTCCAGCGGCGACCACTCAGCGGCGATGGAACGAAGACCCGAGATCACGATTATGGCGCCGCTGCATTTTCCCAATCCGCCGCATGAGGATCTAATCGAGGAGATCAACCGCTTGACGAATGTGGATCTGAAGATCGAGTGGGTGCCCGACGGCATCTATACCGATAAGATGAATACTGCGCTGACGACCAACTCCTTGAAGAAGGCCACCTTCGTAAAGTATACCGATTATATCCTGGTCAAAAATGCGATCCGCAGCGGTGTGTTCTGGGAGATCGGGCCTTATCTGGATGATTACCCGAACCTTCGCAATCTGGACAAGTCCATTCTGGAGCAGGCAGCCGTTGACGGCAAGATCTACGGCCTGTATACGGAACGCCCTTCGTCGCGGCAGGGGATCATCCTGCGCAAGGATTGGCTGGATCGCCTGGGCCTAAGCGAGCCGACGACGATCGAAGAGCTCTATGATGTCCTTCGCCGATTCACCTTGGAAGATCCAGACGGCAACGGCATGGATGACACCTTCGGGCTGACGGACCGCAATGATCTGATCTTCGGTGCGTTCAAGACGCTGAGCTCCTATTTCGGCACTCCGAACAATTGGGCTTTTGTCGACGGCGAATTGGTCGCTGAGTTTGAGACACAAGCGTATATCGATACGATGGATTTTATGCGCAGGTTATATAAAGAAGGATTGATCAATCAGGATTTTGCCGTGACCAGCAAACAAGTGCAGCGGGATCACTTGATTCGCGGAGCAGCGGGCGTCTATATCGGCAGCATGCTGGATGCGCAGCGGCTCGCCGAGGAAGCGATGAAGGTGAATCCGGAGGCACGCTTCACCCTCGTCAATCGCATCCATGGTCCGGAAGGACTGCGGGTGTGGTCGATCCCGAAGTACAACGGACTGTATCTGTTCTCGAAGAAGGCGATCCATGACGAAGAAGAACTCCGTGAAGTGCTGCGTTTCTTCGACCGCTCGATGGATGCGGATGTCAGCAATCTGATGCGATACGGCTTCGAGCACCGCCATCACATCGTGCAGGAGGGGAAGGTCTACCTGCCACAGGAGACCTATGCCTTTAGAGTCTCTGAAGTGAATGCGCTGCATGCGCTGATGATCGCGGATCTGAGCAACCCTAACCTCATGGAAGTGCAGAACTCAGAACCGCTGACGGAACTTGCGGAGCAGCTCAGCGCGGACAATGAGAACTTCCTGGTGGAAGATCCCACGGCCTCCCTCGAATCCGCTACCTATGACGAGAAAGGAAGCGAGTTGTACAAGATCATCACCGATGCAACTTACAACTATATCTTGGGGAATCTTGATGTGGAAGGATTCCAAGCAGAAGTCGAACGATGGCGCAGAAACGGCGGCGACCAGATTCGACAAGAATATATGCATTCCTATTCTCATAAGTAAATGTTGAGCACCCGTGACCGGGTGCTTTTTTATTGCTTTTTATCATGTTCACGGAAGATAATCATTTTCTCATAAACCTAAGCAGCATGAGGCTTGGTGATGCGATTTGTGAGCAAATGATTGTATACGTAATGTCGGATTGATTGTAAGTTTGAAGTGAATCATTAATTACATTTTTTCGAAATGGAGGTCAAGCTGTATGACGAAGACGAAGAGAAGTCTCACACTCCTATTGAGCCTGCTCATGGTGCTGAGCTTCGTGCTAGCCGCTTGCTCAGGAGGAAGCAGCAACAACGCAGCTCCAACGAATACGCAAGGGGGGAATCAGCAGCAAGGCTCGAACAATCAGGGAGCGGATCCTAAACCGGAGCCGCCGACAGAATTCACCATCATGCTGCCGCTTAATACCGCAGACCAGCCGACGGATGTGATTAAGAAAGAGCTGGAGAAATTGACGAATACGAAGCTGACGTATAACTTCTTCCCGGCGGATACCTATGAGGAGAAACTGAGCTCTTCCTTCGCAACGGGTTCCTTCCCGGAAGTCGTCTACATGAAGAACCAGGCGACCTTCATCCAGATGAGGGAAGCGATCCGCGACGGGCAGTTCTGGGAGATCGGACCATACCTCCCCGAGTTTGAGAACTTGAGCAAACTGAAGGAACAAGTTCTCAAGAACACGATGGTTGACGGCAAGCTGTATTCCCTGTATATCGGCCGTCCGCTGGCACGGCAAGGAATGATCTACCGCAAGGACTGGGCAGATCGGCTCGGCTTGGATGCGCCGAAGAATGTCGACGAATTCTTCGAGATGCTGCGGGCGTTCACGGAAGACGATCCCGACAATGACGGCGTGGACAACACCTTCGGTCTGACGGACCGCAACGACCTCGTCTACGGTGCCTTTGACACGGTGGCTTCCTGGTTCGGCGTGCCGACGAACTGGGGTGAGAAGGATGGGCAGCTGTTGCCGAAGTTCATGTTCGATGAATATATCGAGGTTATGGACTTCTTCCGCAAGATCCGCAGCGCGGGTTATATGAACCAAGACTTCGCTGCGACGAGTAAGACAGACCAAGTCAACCTGCTGACCAGCGGCAGATACGGTGTCTATGTCGGGTCGCTTCAGGACGTCAACAGCTTGCAGAGAGATCTTGAGAAGAACGATCCGAATGCGGTCCTGTGGACGCATGCGCTGATCGAAGGTCCGAACGGCAATATCTCGACTTGGGCGATCCCGGGTTATAACAATGTCGTTCTGTTCCCGAAGAGCTCGATCAAGGATGAGGATCAGCTGAGACAGATCCTGGCGTTCTTCGACAAGATGATGACGCCGGAGGTTGCGAACCTCATGTACTGGGGTATCGAAGGCGTTCACTACACCGTGGTTGACGGCAAAGCCAGACCTGTTGAGGACAGCGATCTGATCAACCGCGATGTCAAGGGATATAAGGACAGTGTCATCGGTGAACCGGAAACCAACGGCATGATGGAAGCTTATCATGAGCTGGAAGCGAGAATCCATGCTGAGAAGCTCATCTTGGAGAACGAGAAATATGCCATCCATGACCCGACCGCTCCTCTGGACTCCAAGACTTATGCGGAGAAAGGGTTGGAGCTCGACGAGATCATCAAGAATGCCACTTATCAATACATCTACGAGCAGATCGACCTTGATGGCTTCCAGGCAGCGATCGATCAGTGGTTGAGCCGCGGCGGACAGGACATCATCGACGAATATAACGAGGCTTATCGAGCAGCAAGATAACATGCTGGGAGAGGGCTGTTGAATCGCTCAACAGCCCTTCCCATTAAATGAACTTTATACAGAAAGGAAGAACGGGTATGCAGCAAGCTTCGGTCCAACCGCAACAGACCATTCCCAGGCCGCAGAGTGAAGTATGGCGGCGGATGAAACGCAACAAGCTGCTGTATTTGATGATCTTGCCAGGCATGCTGTATTTCATCATCTTCAAATACTTGCCGATGTTCGGCTTGATCATCTCTTTCCAAGACTTTAAACCTTACAAAGGATTCATATACAGCGAATGGGTGGGTTTGAAGCATTTCGAGAGGCTGTTTACAGAACCGGAATTCCTCATGATCTTGAAGAACACCTTAGTGTTGTTCGGCCTGAATCTGTTCATCTATTTCCCAATTCCGATCATCCTCTCTCTGATGTTAAATGAGATTCGCATCTCTGCTTTTAAACGCACCGTGCAGACGCTCATCTATATCCCGCACTTCATGTCGTGGGTCATCATCGTCTCGATCAGCTACGTCATGCTGACGATGGACGGCGGGATCATCAACCAGCTGCTGGTTCACTTCGGACATGAGAAGATCAATTTCCTGCTCAGCCCCGAATGGTTCCGGCCGATGTATATCATCCAAGTGATCTGGCGCGAAGCCGGCTGGGGGACGATCATCTATCTCGCGGCGATTGCCGCTGTTGATCCGGAGCTCTACGAAGCGGCGCGGATGGACGGTGCCGGAAGGTTCCGCCAGATGTGGCATATCACGCTGCCGTCGATTCGCGGCGTGATCGTCACCCTCTTGATCCTGAAGATCGGGGATATCCTGGAGCTTGGCTTCGAACACGTCTACCTGCTGCTCAATTCGATGAACCGCAATGTTGCCGAGATCATCGATACGTACGTCTATACCGCTGCTCTCAAGCAAGGACAGTACAGCTATAGTACAGCCATCGGTTTCTTCAAATCCTTTGTCGGTCTCATCATGGTGATGATCGCCAACAAGCTGGCCAGGAAGTTTGGCGAAGAGGGCGTCTACTAATACACGAAGGAGGAAAGAGAAATGGTAGAAGACAGATCGCTGCAAGGTAGAATCTTCTCGATCATCAACTATTTTCTGCTGTCGGTCATCGCATTGCTGTGCTTAGTGCCATTCCTTCATGTATTGGCAGGCTCCTTTACAACGAATGCCGAACTGGCCGCAAAACCCTTCATCATCATCCCGGAAGTGTGGAGTCTAGATGCCTACAAGTTCGTCTTCTCGACGAATACGATTACGCGGGCGATGCTGATCTCGATTGGCGTGACTTTGATCGGTACATTGTTCAGCATGTTCTTCACTTCTTTGACGGCTTACGGCCTTGCGAGAAGGGACCTTGACGGCCGCCGGATACTGATGTTCCTCGTGGTCTTCACGATGCTGTTCCAAGGCGGGATGATCCCGACCTTCTTGATCGTGAAGGAACTGGGCTTGATCAACAAATATGCAGCGCTGATCATCCCCAGCACGATCAATGCCTTCAATATGATCATCTTGAGGAACTTCTTCCAGAACATCCCCGATGGACTGGAAGAATCGGCGAAGATCGACGGCTGCAATGACTTCGGCATCCTATTTAGGATCGTGCTGCCCCTGTCGCTGCCGGCGCTGGCTACGATCTCTCTCTTCTACGCGGTTACGTATTGGAATACGTACTTGAGTGCGATTCTCTATATCGACAGCAGTGAGAAATGGCCGATTCAAGTATGGCTCAGACAGATCGTTGTTCTGGCGAGCGGCTTGGACGGCTCGACGAATGAAGATGTTCCGCCGCCTGACCAAGCGGTGAAGATGGCGGTTATCATCGTCGCTACGATTCCGATTATGCTCGTCTATCCGTTCTTGCAGAAGCACTTTGCAAAAGGTGCATTGCTTGGTTCTATCAAGGGTTAAGAGAGATAATCTATGCGGGAGGAATGCCGGATGCAGAGGACACCGATTGAATGGGCAATATTCGCATGCGACAGCATGATGGCTCGCTACCGAGCCCCTGAACTTCCGCCGGCCCATCGATGGCATTACCATCAGGGAGTCTTCTTATGCGGGATGGAGATGTTGTGGGAAACCGTGCTGGAGGAACGTTACGATACGTATATCAGGGAATATGTGGATGCATTAGTTGATGAGAATGGGAATCTGTATTTTGCCAGGGATGAATTGGATGCGATCCAAGCGGGGCTCCTGCTCTTCCGACTGGATGCATCATCATCCGATCAGCGTTACCGGATTGCGGCTGCAAAGCTCAGAAGCTTATTTGACACGCTGAATCGAACTTCTGAGGGAGGCTTCTGGCATAAAGATAAATACCCTTATAATATGTGGCTTGACGGCCTGTACATGGGCGGCGTGTTCGCCCTGAAGTACGCCAATCAATACGGCGAGGTGCAGCTGAGAGACATGGTGCTGCACCAAGAGAAGCTGATGAGGAAACACATGAAGGATGAAAGGACCGGACTGCTCTATCATGCTTGGGATGAGAGCCGGCGCATGCCTTGGGCGGATCCTGAGACCGGCTGCTCGCCGGAGTTCTGGGGCCGTTCCCTCGGCTGGTACGGCCTGGCGCTGTCCCAGTTCATCGATCTGCTGCCGGAGGATCATGCAGGGCGCGCAGAGTTGATCCAGGTTCAAAGGGATTTCCTCACGGCATTGGTTCGTTATCAAGATGAGAGAAGCGGCCTGTGGTATCAGGTCGTGGATAAGGGAGATCACAGCGACAATTGGCTCGAAACGTCGTGTTCGGCGCTCTTCGTCTACGCGATCGCACGGGCCGTGAAGCAGGGCATTGTCGGCGATGAATTCCGCCGCGTCGCGGAAAGGGGATATGAAGGCTTGACGAACCGCATGCGGACCGATGATGAGGGACGCTTCGTCATGCCGGATATCTGCATCGGCACCTCGGCGGGGGATTACACCAATTATGTCACCCGTCCGACCAGCGAGAACGATCTGCACGGTGTCGGCGCCTTCGTCATGGCATGTGTTGCCATGCATGACCTGAATGCTTAGGAAGCGGTTGATCGTGATTCAGATCGGGCATGCTAACGTGGGTACCGTCATGTCGATACATGATTACTAACGGAGGTGCACCGATGATGAATCACACGATGACGATGAACAAGCCGGCACAGACGTCTGAGAAGAAGCTGGAGGGCAAAGTAGCGATCATCACCGGCGCCGGTTCCGGCATCGGCAGAGCTGCTGCGAAGAAATTAGCGGAGCACGGCGCCAAGATCTGCCTTATGGATCTAAAGGATGAGCGCACGGAAGAGGCCGCCTCCGAGATCGTGGCTGTCGGCGGCGAGGCGATCGCTGCGGACGTGGATATCTCGGATCCGGACCGCGTGGCCCTCGGGGTGGAAGCTGTGCTCGATACCTGGGGGAAGATCGATATCGTCTTCGCCAATGCGGGCATCAACGGCCGCATCGCACCGATCGAAGAGCTGACGCCGGAGGACTGGGATCAGACGCTGAACACGAATCTCAAGGGAACCTTCCTCGTCGTCAAGTATGCGATCCCTCACATGAAAGAGAACGGGGGCAGCATCATCATCACAAGCTCGATTAACGGCAGCCGCAAATTCCACAGTTTTGGGATGAGCGCCTACAGCAGTTCCAAAGCGGGGCAGGTTGCCTTTGCAAAGATGGCCGCCCTGGAGCTGGCCCGGTACCGCATCCGGGTGAATGTCATCTGCCCGGGAGCGATCGAGACGAATATCGATGAGAATACCTTCCAGTCTCCGGAAGTCAAGGAGATCCAGATCCCGGTGAAGTATCCGGAAGGCAGCCAGCCCTTAGAACACGGTCCGGGCAAGCCGGAGCAGGTGGCAGATCTCGTGTTGTTCCTGGCTTCGGAGGATTCCAGCCATATCACGGGGACGGAAGTCTATATCGATGGTGCGGAGTCATTGTTGTAATGGATAGAGGAAACCTTTGGACCGCCGTTTGTCGTTCAAAGGTTTCCTTTTTTGTCAATTTTTCGACACTTGATCATGGCAGCCAGCTTGATATATGGGACAGCGTTGACAATTCTCACAATAGCGGGTATGTTAGGAATAGGAACAACTGCATATGGGTTCAACCACTAGGGGAGCCGTTAGAACGGCTGAGAGAAGGATAGTGCTCCTGATACCCTTATAACCTGATCTGGGTGATGCCAGCGTAGGAAAGTGGTGCTCGACTTGAAGTCTGCTGTCGCGCCGCTCCTAGTTGGAGCGGCTTTTTTGATGGCATGTACCATCTTACCCCCATGCTCTGCAGACGGCAATGATGGAGATGACTAGGGAAGGAGGGGATGGGTTGAGCTTGCAGGAGGATCATCTGCAGCAGCATCGCAAGCAGGAAGAAGCGGTTGAAGAACGCTATTCGCGGCAGATTTTATTCGCCCCGATCGGCCGTGCGGGTCAGGAGCGCCTTGCGCAAAGCCGCGTGCTGATCGTCGGCATGGGGGCCCTCGGCACGGTTTTAGCCAACCATCTCGTGCGTGCGGGAACGGGGTTCGTTCGCATCACGGACCGCGACTATGTGGAGTTCAGCAATCTCCAGCGGCAGATGCTGTTCGATGAGGAGGATGCGCGTGAAGCCCTGCCGAAGGCGGAAGCGGCTGCCAGGAAGCTCGTGCGGATCAACTCAAGCGTAACCATCGAACCGGTGATCACCGATGTGACGGCGCGGAATATCGAAGAGCTGGCCGCCGATGTCGATCTCATCCTTGACGGCACGGATAATTTTCAGACGAGGTACCTGATGAACGACTACGCCTTCCGTGCGAAGATCCCGTATGTTTACGGCGGAGTGGTCAGCTCGCGCGGCATGTCAGCGGCCTTCATACCGGGGCGGACGCCTTGTTTTCGCTGTTTGCTGCCGGAGGACGGAAGCGCCGGCGGCGAAACCTGCGATACCGTGGGCGTGCTGTCCCCCGTCGTCGATATCGTTGCTTCCTATCAGTCGGCAGAGGCGCTGAAGATCTTAACGGGCAATCTGGATGCCGTGCGCAGGAGTCTCTTCACCTTCGATGTCTGGCACAATCGCTTCTATGAGCTGAAGTTTCCTGCGCCCAGCAAGTCTTGCCCGACCTGCGCCAAGGGGGAATATCCGGCGCTCGATCTTCGCCGGGCTGCAGAGGTGACAACGATGTGCGGCCGTGATTCCGTGCAGATCACCGGCGGCCAAGCTTTGGACCTTAAGGTTTGGCAGGAGCGGCTGAGCCGCGTCGGCAAGGTGACAGCGAATCCCTACCTGATGCGGGTGCAGCTGCCGGAAGGAGAACGGTTAACCCTGTTCCCCGACGGGCGTGTACTCGTGCAAGGGACGAGCGAACCGGCGCGGGCGAGAACGCTGTATGCTCGTTATATCGGAATGTGAGTTAAGGCGCAGCGATGAGTCTGAGATGCACATGGGCATGCAGGGATCAGATAGCAGAGGTCGGATTGCAGGACTGGAAGTGTCAGCAAGGACCTGTGAACAAGAGAGGAGGAATGGGAATGCGGGAGTTTCGCTTGTATGCGATCACCGGCGAGGAATACCATCCCGGCCGCAGTATGTTGGAGGTGATGGAGGAAGCGATCAAGGGCGGCGCCGACATCGTCCAGCTGCGGGACAAGAAGGGGACGAAGCGGGAGATCCTGGAGAAGGCTTATGCCCTGCGCGAGCTCACAGCTCGGTACAACGTCACCTTCATCGTGAATGATCATATCGACATCGCCTTGGCCTGCGAGGCGGACGGCGTGCATCTGGGGCAGGATGATCTGCCGCTCAGCGAAGCCCGTAAGCTCATGGGCAAGCGGATCATCGGCATCTCCACCCACCGCATCGAGGAAGCGCGGGCGGCGGAGGCGGAGGGGGCGGATTATATCGGGGTTGGCCCGATCTTCCCGACCAAGACCAAGGAACATGCCAAGCCGGTGACGACGGAGTACATCAAACAGGTGGAGCGGGAGATCAAGATCCCCTATGTGGCGATCGGCGGCATCAAGCTGCACAACGTGGACGACGTGCTGGCGGCAGGTGCAAGGCGCATCTGTGCAGTGAGCGAGATCGTCGGAAGCCCGGATCCAGCGGAGACCTGCCGGGCCTTTATCCGTAAGATCGAAGCATACACGGGAGGGGATAAGCAGTGAGATTAACGGTGAACGGTGAGCTCCGAGAGGTTCAAGCCGGCACTGTGGAGAGCATGGTGAAGGAGCTCGGTCTCGATAACAAGTTGATCGTCGTGGAGATCGACGGACAGATCGTTGAGAAGCAGGATTGGTCCGACGTTGCACTGCGTGAAGGAATGAAAGTCGAGATTGTGCACTTTGTGGGAGGCGGTTGAGTCATGATAGCTGATGATGCATTGGTCATAGCGGGCAAGAAGTTACAATCGCGATTCTTCCTGGGGACGGGCCTTTTTCCAAATCCTTACGTGCAGCAAGAAGCGATCAAGGCCTCCGGGGCGGAGGTGCTGACCTTCGCAATCCGCCGCGTGAATCTGGATGCCGTTGAGGATGACTCAATCCTGCAGCATCTGGAGCGGGAGAACTTCCAGTTCCTCCCCAACACCTCCGGCGCGAAGACGGCGGAGGAGGCCGTGCGCATCGCCCGTCTCGCTAGAGCCTCGGGACTGAGCAATTGGGTCAAGGTGGAGATCTGCGCCGATGAGAAGACACTGCTGCCCGACCCTGTTGAGACGCTGCGGGCGACGGAGATCCTGGTCAAGGAGGGGTTCGTCGTCCTGCCTTACACCTCCGATGATCCGATGCTCTGCAAACGGCTGGAGGAGGCAGGCGCGGCGGCGGTGATGCCGGGAGGAGCGCCGATCGGCACCGGTCTTGGGATCCTGAATCCTTACAATATCGGCCTCATCGTCGAACAGGCGAAGGTGCCGATCATCGTCGATGCGGGACTCGGCTCAGCCCAGGATGTCGCGCAAGCGATGGAACTCGGCGTCAGCGGCATCCTGATGAATACGCCGGTGGCGCGCGCTAAGGACCCCGTGATGATGGCCAGAGCGATGAAACTGGCGATCGAGGCGGGGAGATTGGCCTATCTCGCCGGCCGCATCCCGAAGCGCCGGTATGCTTCGGCCAGCAGCGGCTTAGAACAGTTCATATCCAGATTGTAGGTGAACAGCATGGGGGAACGTGTCATCATCATGGGGGGAGGCGTTATCGGCCTGTCCTGTGCATTTGAGGCATTAATGAAGGGGTACAAGGTCACCGTGGTAGAAGCGCGGACCTGCGGCGGGCAAGCCTCCGGCGCCGCAGCGGGGATGCTCGCCCCCTTCTCGGAGAACACGGCCTTTCCCGATGATTTCTTCCGCTTATGCCGCGAGAGCCTGCGCTTGTACCCGGAGTGGCAGCAGGCGGTGAAGGACATGAGCGGGGAGGACTTTGAATACACGAACAGCGGCAGTCTGTATGCGGTCTATCACGAGGCGGATCTGAGCGCGCTTAAGCAGCGGCAGTTATGGCAGAACGAATTCGGGGCGCAGGCGGAGATCGTGGAGGGTGGACAGCTTCGCCGTCTCGAGCCCGAGCTGAGCCCGGAGGTGATCGCCGCCTTGTACATTCCCGTTGAATCCCACGTGCATGCTCCGGATTATGTGAAGGCGCTGGAGCGGGCCTGCCGGAGGCTTGGCGCCGAGATTTATGAGCAGGCAGGACATGCCAAGCCGGAGCTTACGCCGCAGGGAATACGCGTGATCAGCGAGCACGGCGAGATCTATGAAGGAGACCGGCTGATCGTGTGCACCGGCGCATGGAGCAAGATGTGGGAAGCGCAGTTTGGCATCGCGATTCCGGTCTTCCCGATCCGCGGCCAGATCTGTGCCTATGACACGGCGCCGCAGCGGGTGCGCCATATGGTGTTCACCAGCCAGGGCTATCTCGTCTCCAAACGCCATGGGCAGCTGGTATGCGGTGCTTCTGAGGATCTGGCCGGCTTCGACACATCGGTGACCGAGAAGGGGATCGCTCGCCTGCTTACCTGGAACGATAAGGTGTTCCCCTTCGTCAGTGCGCTCGAGCCCGTCTTGAAATGGGCGGGACTGCGCCCGGCGACGCAGGACGGCTATCCGCTGATCGGGGAACTGCCCCAAGACCGCCGGGTCATCATCGCCTGCGGTCACTATCGCAACGGCATCCTGCTGAGCCCGGTGACGGCGAAGATCGTCGGCGGGCTGCTGACGGGACAGGCTTCCCGCCTGTCGTTGGCCGCCTTCGCGCCGGAGAGGTTCAGCAGCGGATTGCAGTATATGAAGGAGGCTTAAATCCATGGAGAAGATCGCGAAGGCGCTGACCATCGCCGGTTCTGACAGCGGCGGCGGCGCCGGTATTCAGGCGGATCTGAAGACGTTCCAGGAGCGGAATGTCTTCGGCATGTCGGTGATCACGGCGATCACCGCACAGAACACCCTGGGCGTGCAGGGGGTGTATCCTCAATCGGCAGCCTGCATCGCCGCTCAGATCGATTCTGTGCTTTCGGATCTCGGCGCTGATGCGGTGAAGACGGGGATGCTGTTCTCCGCGGAGATCATTCGCCTCATCGCGGAGAAGATTCGCCGCTACAAGGTTGAACGGCTGGTTGTCGATCCGGTGATGTATGCCAAGGGGGGGCGCCGCTCTCCTGCAGGAGGAGGCGATGGAAGCCCTGCAGCAAGATCTGCTGCCGCTGGCGTATATGATCACGCCGAATATTCCGGAAGCCTGCCGCCTGCTTGGCATCGATCAGATCCGGAATGAAGCGGAGATGCAAGAGGCAGCCAAGCGGCTGCATGAACTCGGCCCCGCATACATCCTGCTTAAGGGCGGGCATATGCAGGGGGAGCGTTCCGTCGATATCCTCTATGACGGGCGGAACATGGAACTGCTGGAAGCGCCGCGCATCGATACGCCGCATACGCACGGCACCGGCTGCACCTTATCAGCGGCGATCACGGCGGAACTGGCCAAGGGCCGCTCCGCTTTGGAAGCAGCGGCTGCAGGGAAGGAATACATTACAGCGGCGATCCGGCATGCTCTGGCCATCGGCGGGGGCATCGGGCCGACGAATCATGCTGCTTATCGTCTTTATAATAACTAATTGGACGATCATGCAATAACATAATTGGATATTCGGACGATCAAGAACGGATCAGAAGAAACGGACACACGATGAAACCCGGCCGCGGCGGACGGGATCAACGGTGTCCGTTTCTTGCTTGAGCTTGGCATATCTCATACAGTGATAGAGTACGAACTTGCACGGTATTATTCGATCAAATGCTTATATGCTCATACGGTCGTCTTCGTGTAATTGGTCAAGATCGGCAGCACGCGTTCATCGCGGACCATATAGGACTGGCAGAGCGGGCAGGCGGGATTATCCGCAGCGAAAGTGAAGTTGTCGCGCATCCAGCCGTTGCAATCCTCATTGGTGCATGCCCAGATCTCCGTCACCGCCTCCGGCACCGGTTCTTCCACTTTACGGAACAATGCAGTCATCTCCTTCCTATCCTTCCTCTATTATGTGAACAGAGCCGTCATCCTATGCATATTCGTGGAAATATCGACTATGTTTCGTTACAATATAAAGTAGTAACCGTGAGTTTGATCACATGAATATAGATTCTTCAATTCCATATTTGGCAGGAGGTTAACCATGAAGTTATTGTCGATTGAACCGACACCAAGTCCGCATACGATGAAGTTAAATATCGATGAATCTTTGCCGCCCGGGAGAAAACATACCTACCTCAAGGAAAACTTAGAGCATGCTCCCGAACCGATCCGCAGCATCCTGAGCATTGAAGGGGTGAAGAGCGTCTTCCACACCGCTGATTTTCTGGCGGTGGACCGCATGCCCAAGGGAGACTGGCGGGCCATCCTCGAGCAGATCGCTGAACTGCTCGGCGGGGATAAGTCGCAGGTGAGCTTCGCTGAAGCGGATAGCGGCGGATACGGGGAGGCACAGGTATATGTCCAATACTTCCGCAATATCCCGCTGCAAGTCCGCGTGCGCAGCGGCGGAGAAGAAGTCAGATTGGCCACGCCCGACAGATTCAATGACGCCGTGATGAAGGTGACCGAATCCTCTCCGACTTTGCTTAAGGAGCGGAAACTGGTGGATAAGGGCATCCGTTATGGGGATCTGCAGGAGATTGCAGAGCAGATGATAGCGGAGATTGATGCTACTTACTCCGATGAAGAGCTGGCACGGCTGGCTGAGCTCGCTGCTAAACAGGGCGAGCACGCAGAGCAGGAATATTCCCTTCAGGAGCTGAGCAGGGAGGAGATCGCCGAGCTGTTCGCATCGAACGATTGGCGGAAGCGTTATGCAGCCCTTGAACATATGAAGCCGACGGAAGAAGATCTGCCGCTGATCGCGAAGGCGCTCGAAGATGAGCACGGCTCGATCCGCCGATTGGCCGTCGTCTATCTGGGGGATATCGGCGGCAAACAAGTCCTGCCCTATCTGTATCAGGCGCTGAAGGACCGCTCCGTGCAGGTGCGCCGAACGGCAGGGGATACGCTGAATGATATCGGGGATACCGATGCACTGCAGCCGATGAGCGAAGCGCTTCGCGATCCGAATAAACTGGTGCGCTGGCGGGCAGCCCGGTTCCTCTATGAATTCGGCGATGAGAGCGTGCTCGATGCGCTGCGTGCTGCCGAGGATGATGAAGAGTTTGAGGTCAGCCTGCAGGTGAAGATGGCCATCGAACGCATCACCAGCGGCGAGGAAGCGGCGGGATCCGTCTGGCAGCAGATGGCGCGCAGCAGAGGGAAGCAGTAATCAAGGGAACAGAGGTGTGACCCATATTGACTACGATTGCGATCATCGGCGGCGGCATCACCGGACTCAGTGCCGCCTTCGCTTTGCAGCAGAGGATTCGAGCGGGGCAGCTTGATGCCCGATTGGAACTGATCGAGGCCGCACCGGTTCTCGGAGGCAAGATCCATACCTTGCGGGACAAGGGATTCATCATGGAGACAGGGGCGGATTCCATCGTCAGCCGCAAGTTTCATTCCCAGCCGCTGCTTGAGAAGCTTGGGCTTGGCGGCGAACTGGTGTACAATGCCACCGGCCGCTCCTTCTTGTTCATCGACGGGAAGCTTAAACCCATTCCTGAGGATACGGTGTTTGGCATCCCGCTCAGCGTCGAATCCCTTAGCGAGAGTGAGCTGATCTCAGAACAGGGCAAGGAAGAGGCGCTGAGGGACCTCACCACGCCGAACGACGGTCGGTTCACCAAGGAGGATTCCCTCGGTGCATTCCTCAGGTACTTCCTTGGCGAAGAGATCGTCGCAAGGCAGATCGCTCCGGTGCTCTCCGGAGTCTATTCCGGCCGTTTGGATGACTTGACGATCGCCTCCACCATGCCTTATCTGCTCGATTACAAAGAGGAGTACGGCAGCATCATCCGCGGTCTGGAAGCGAATAAGCACAGATTCCAAAACACCGGCGGCGGTAAATTCCTGTCCTTCGAAGGCGGCCTGTCCCGGCTGCCCGAGCGGATCGCGGAACAGCTTGAGGATGTGACCATCCGCTTAGGGACAAGAGCCCTTCGCCTTGCGAAGGCGGAGGAGGGATGGACGATCGAGCTGAGCGGCGGGCAGACCATACGCGCCGACTTTGTGATCCTGGCGGTCCTTCATACCCACGCGCAGCAGATCCTGCAGGATACTGAGCTCAACGAGCTGTTCGGGCAGCTGCAAACCCATTCCTTGATCAGCGTGTATCTCGGCTATGATCTGGAGGATGATGTGCTGCCCGCAGACGGCACCGGCTTCATCACCGCCGGGGAGGATGAGCTGACCTGCAGCGCCTGTACGTGGACCAGCCGCAAGTGGTCTCATACTTCACGGCATCATAAGCTTCTCCTCCGGCTGTTCTACAAGAGCTCTCAGCCCGTCTATGAACGGCTGGCCAAGATGAGCGAAGCCGAGCTCTTATCCGTTGCCAAGCGGGATGTCGAGCGTTCCATCGGCATCGCAGCACAGCCGGTGATCCATGCGGTAACGAGATGGCATGAAGCAATGCCCGTCTATCATATTCGCCATCAGGAACTCGTGACCGGGCTGGAACAGGAATTGAAGGAACGCTATCCCGGTGTTCTCATCGCCGGTTGTTCCTACTACGGGGTAGGGATCCCCGATTGCATGCAGAGCGGCGAGCAGGCCGCTGAACGGATCATAGAGAGCATCAGCGGCAAGGTTTAAGGCTTCGGCCCACAGCCTTGCCCAACGTTTCATGTAACACCCCTCGATTGCCTTCATGGTGATCGGGGGGTGTTTTGCGGTGAGGGGAAGATTCACATCCCGATGGGCGGCGACATATCGTATACCACAGCGGTGAAAGAGGTGGTGAATGGGTTGCCGATTCAAGCAGTGCTGCAAGGTGCCGGTCTGATCTCGGGTCTTGTCCGCATCGATCTGAGCGACGGGGGAAGATGCGCGGTGTGCACCATCATGCTTGGTTCCCTTACGAGTGATCCCTGCCCGTGCACAGCGGATCAGCTTCTGTTTAACGTATTGAATTACCAGACGGGGAAGAAGCAGATCCAGCTGCAGCATGCCGAGTACGTGCCCAGGGGCGGCACCGTCCAGCGAGCGTCTTGGCAGCTGCAGGAGGATGTGGAGTTTGCTTACGGGAGATTCGATTATGCCTTGGTCTGCTCCGATGAGGGCCGGCCGCTCATGCCGGGGGATCTGCTCATCGTCCGCCTCTGTACGAACCCAGGGGGATTAAGATTCGGCTACGAGTGTTTCATGGATGCCCCTGCCTCCACCTTCAACGGTTTCCAAACAGCACTGGTCATCAAATATCCGGGGTACAGGCAGATGCTGGCCGGCGGGCAGTTTGAACCGGACTTCTAAGCCGCAGTCCATATGCAGCCGATCGCGGTTGATTGTGAATGGGGATGTTTGCTCACTTGCTATATGAGAACGTTTGTTCGTATAATAAACAAGTGAGGTGAAGTCTTCATGGCCGATTTCGATGCAGAAGCCCATGTGTATGATTATATTGTCTATGTCTATCTGATCAAGGCGCTGGATCGGGACCGCAAGGTGCTCAGGCAGCTGAAGCTGGCCCGCGCTTGGGAAGGGCTGGCGGAAGCGCTGCTAACCCGCCTGGTGGCAGAGCTTACCGACCATAGGCGCCGCATGGCAAGGCACGGCTTGCGCATCGTGCTCGAGGAGATCGTCCCCGGCAACAACGTTCATGTCATGTATACCTATCGCCGCTATGAATATCATTGCTATATGCTTCCCTATGTATTAAAATCCCGCTGCGAAGACAAAATATTACAGTTAATACAAGATATGCACCTGGCGGAAGGATAGATTTCTGATCATCCATCGCAACTCTGCATGATTATTTGCGTATAACTATGCGAATAGGATTCTAAGGATTAGTTCTCATATTAGATGTGGAGGTATTACATACATGAACTGGAAGCGCACGGTGCTGTTGTCGCTTGTGCTGGCAGCAGTTGGTACAGCGGCAGTGTACGCAGATGATATCTACGAGACGATCAAGGCAAAGAAAGTCAGCGTATCCGTCAACGGTCAATCCCTGAAAGAACAGGGTCTGCAAGTCAACAGCAAGGTCTATGTCCCGCTTAATGAGATGGCGGACACGGTGCAAGCGATGATTGAGTACGACGGCGATCAGGTTGCGATCTACAAGCCGAATGTTCATATGGCATTGTTCTCTGTGGTGAAGGACCGCATCACGACCCCCTTCGGCAACGTGACGAAGGGCGGCGAATATAACTTCGCGATTTTCACACAGGTGGACAATCTGCAGAAGGAAGTCAAGAACCTCAAGTTCGAGATCTTCGATCCCCATGGCAAGTCCGTGTACAATGCCATATTTCCGCTCAGCCTAAAGGATAATTTCTGGCATTTTACTCCGACGATTACACTGAAGTTCAACCAGACGGGAGAATACAAGATCAGAGCTTATATGCAGCTGTCAGTACAAGGCGGTTACCATCTCGTCTCGGAGAAGATCATCCAATCGCTGGAGAAGTAATCCGCGGTTAAGCTGTCTCATCGACCTCTGTGAGACAGCTTTTTTGTGTGCAATGCGGGGAAATTCCTGCTTATAGTCGGAATTGTCTGGTTTTGAAGAAAATATTTGCTTCAGCCCATGAAAAAATGATACGATACACGAGAGAAGTAAAATGAATGATGAAATGAGGGTTTACGATGAGTGAGCATGAACATCAACATGAACATGATGAACACGAAGATATTGTTGTAACGATGACTGATGAAGAGGGCAATGAACGGGAGATGCTGCTGGCATTTACATTCGATGTAGATGAGCAGATCTACGCCGTGCTTCTGGACTACCATGATCCGGAAGAGGAAGGCGTCATCATGCGCCTCGAAGAGGAAGAAGGAGATACCGTTCTTGTTAACATAGAGGATGATGAAGAGTGGGAACGCGTGGTCGCTGTCTACAATGAGTTAGCTGAACAAGAGCAGTTCTAATTCATCCCTGTGTCATTCGCGCACAAAGCACAAAACCGAGAACCCGGCGGCGCCGTGGATTCTCGGTTTTGCTGCTTATACGGCGGCGTTCCCGCTGATGGTTCATCGATTTCAGACATTGCCGGCGGAACAGCGGCCGCAACGCTTACTTGCGCGTATTAAAGTACATCGTGCGGCCGTTAAACATGGTGACTTGGGCCTTGAGCCGGCGCCCGATGTACCGGCACAGCTCGTTGGCTTTCGCTTTATCCCCGTGTGTAGCGCCGTCGGGAAGGACGACTTGAATATAGGCGATCGCTTGCTCCGGCTCCATTTCCTGCTTCGTACCGATGCCGATGAAGATGGCGCGATAATCCGCATGTTTCCCCCGCAAATAGAGCCATTCATGCTCTCCGTCCCTTCTCGTCTCGATCTCGTAGGGGAAGGCCATCTCCGCATAGTTCCAATCCAGCTGCTGGCCGGTAAGCGCCGTTTGGCTGCGATACCTTTCCAGCACTTGCACCACATCATCAAGGGTGATGCTGTCGTGATCGGAACCTTGCACCAATTCGATATATGCGCTTTGACCCATCTCTACACCTGCCCGTCTCGTCATATTTCCATTATATATGATAGCATCGAAGAAAGCGTTTTACAATGAAGAAGACGGTTTGATGCTGCTATGGACAAGCTGCGGATTAGAAGATCGGAGCCTTCTCTATGATGACCTTCACGTTCTGGATCGTCTTGTCCTCCGGCCCTTGGATGGGCAGCCCCACTTCCAGATGCTCCATGATGTAATCGATATTCTCCTGGGTGATGATCTCTCCAGGCAGAAGAACCGGAATCCCCGGCGGGTAGATCATGATGAATTCTGCGATGATGCGTCCTGCTGCCTGCTTAAGCGGCACCACTTCAGTGTCGGCATAGAAAGCATCCCGCGGCGAGAGCGACAACTGCGGGATCTCTGGTACGCGCACTTTAACGGGATTGGCTGTGCTCTGCTGCGCATGCATTGCCGACAGTTCGCGCAGCGCATCGACCAGCCGCTGCACCGACTGCTCATCATCCCCGGCGGTGATCAGACAGAGGAGGTTATACATATCGCTTAGCTCTACCTCGATGTTATGTGCCTCCCTGAGCCAGCCTTCTGCCTCATATCCGGTGATGCCGAGCTCAGCGACATGGATCGTCAGCTTCGTCGGGTCGTAGTCATAGGTAGCTTCATTGCCGCGAATCTCGTCGCCGAAGCAGTACAACCCCGGTATGGCATTGATCTCCTGACGCGCATAACGGGCGAGGCGCAGGGCGTGTTCGACCATCTGTCTGCCGTTCAGCGCCAGATGCCTGCGGGCCGTATCCAGCGATGCCAGCAGGAGATAAGAGGTCGACGTCGTTGTCAGCATGCTGATGATCGCTTGCACGCGCTTCGGATCGACGCGCCCCTCCCGCAGATTGAGGATGGAGCTCTGGGTCAGCGAGCCTCCCAGCTTGTGCACGCTGGTCGCGGCCATATCTGCACCTGCCTGCATCGCCGAGAGGGGCAGCGCTTCGTGAAAATGGATATGAACGCCGTGCGCTTCATCGACCAGCACGGGAACATCGTAACTATGAGCGAGGTCGACGATCTCCTTCAGGTTGGCGCAGATGCCGAAGTAAGTCGGATTGATCACGAGCAGCCCCTTGGCATCGGGATGCATCTCCAGCGCTTTGCGCACGGCGCGCGTCGTGATGCCGTGAGCGATGCCCAGACGGTGATCCATCTCCGGATAGATGAAGATCGGCTTCGCGCCGGCCAGGATGATGGCCGTCATGACCGATTTGTGCACATTGCGCGGCACGATGATCTTATCCCCGGGGGAGCAGACGGACAAGATCATCGTCATGATCGCCCCGCTGGTGCCCTGTACGGAGAAGTAGGTATGGTCGGCGCCGAAGGCCTCCGCTGCCAGGCGCTGTGCTTCCATAATCACACCTGTTGGTTGATGAAGGTCATCCAGCGGAGCGATGTTGATCAGATCGATGGACAGCGCATTCGAGCCGATGAAATCCCTGAACTCGGGATCCATCCCGACCCCTTTCTTATGCCCAGGGATGTGGAATTGAACTGGATTGCGCTCCGCGTGCTGCCGCAGAGCTGTGAACAACGGTGTGCGATTCTGATCCATCTGTCAGCCGTCCCTTCCTTGTGAACGTTCGTTAGTATGATGACAGATTTCATGAAACATCTCATGATATATGTCATAGGATAAACAAGCAAGAGTATACAAAAAGTTAGATATGGATTCAATAGCCTTTGTTAAAAATGGATATAAAACCATCCCTTTGGAGAAACTAACCCCTTACGAATCCAAGGTAAAGCGGGGGGTTTTGTTCTTGGCAACAGAGGCTAAGGAACAGCGGCGGCTGTTCACGCCCTTCATCATCCGGATGCTGCTCGTTCTGTTCTTCGTGGAGTTTGTAAAAGGGGCGCTCATCGTGACGATCCTGCCCGTCTATATGAACATCGTGCTCGGTTTATCCGCTTATACCGTAGGCTGGACGCTGGCTCTGCAATATGCGGGGGATAATCTGTTCCGCACGCCGATGGGATATGTGATCGACCGCATCGGCTATCGCATCGGCATCCTGGGAGGCGTGGCTGTGGCCGGTGTTTCCGTGTGGATCATGGCCTATGGGAAAAGCAGCGGGTGGATGCTCCTCGCAGCAACCCTGCTGGGGATCGGCACATCGCCGCTTTGGCCGAGCGTTATCGCCGGAGCCACGGCAGAAGCAGGGGAACAGGCGCGCGGCAAGGTGATGAGCGTCGTATATGTCGCTTGGCTGTCGGGGACGGGACTCGGCCCCGTTGTGATTAACCTGCTCATCCGAGGGAATGATTATTTGCCGACGTTTTGGTTCTTGCTCGGCCTGTTGGCCTTCGTCCTGGCGATTGCCCTCTTCCTGCCCGATCATGCGGCGAAGGGAGGGCCGGGGCGGCACGAATATGCCCTTCGGACGAAGAGCGACTCGCCGCTGCTGCAACGGGCGTCGGTTTATATCCGTAACGTCCTCAGTTCGATCCACGTCAGCCCCTTGTTCTACCCCGCATTATTCCTGCAGAACATCGCCATCGGTTTGCTGGCTCCGGTGCTGACCCTGTATGCAAAGGAGATTCTTCATCTCAGCAATGTCATGTACAGCCTGCTCTTGATCTTCGGCGGGGGCATCACGATCCTCCTCCTGTACCCCGTCGGCCTCCTTGTCGACCGCTGGGGGACGCGCTGGCTTCTGCATATCGGTTTTCTCTTGTCCAGCGCGGCGATCGTGTTCTTCACGTCAGCGCGGTCGATGCCGCTGTTACTTGGGACGTCAGGCCTGATCGGCGTGAGTTATGCCCTGATCATCCCTGCATGGAATGCCTATATTGCAGCATTGGTGCCGGAGGATAAGCGGGCTTTCGTGTGGGGATTTTTCCTGACGATCGAGGGGGGAGGGATGGTCGCCGGTTCCATCTTATCGGGACGGCTGTGGGATACCTTCGGACCACAGGCGCCTTTCTTCGTGAGCGGCGGGGTGATGGTTGTGATATTTGTTCTCCATTTGTTCATTTCCAATAAACAGCCTGTTATGGTACGATGAGACATGTCGCGACAGTGTGACAAACGTTACAGTGCATGTTCCAAGGAGTGTGGCAGGCATGAAGCAATTGGGGATCATTTTCCTCATGTTACTCAACGTATTCATTGGGTTCGGCATCATCATCCCGGTTCTGCCGGAACTCGTTCCTCCTTATCATCTCTCGTTGATGTTATCCGGATATTCGCTGATCTCCTTCGTCATGTCCCCGCTGTGGGGAACTTGGTCGGACAAGCTTGGACGCAAGCCGATCATCATGACGGGGATTGCCGGCTATGCGCTGAGCTTCTTCCTGTTCGGCATCGCTGAACATCTGTGGCTGATGTATGTGTCCCGCCTTCTGGCCGGATTCTTCTCGGGCGCGGTGATCTCCTGCGCCGTGGCCTATGTCGCCGATGTGACGGATGAAGAGAATCGCACGCGGGGCATGGGCCTGGTCGGCATGGCCATCGGTCTCGGCTTCGTCATCGGCCCGGGGGTCGGCGCGGCCTTGAGTCTCTTGGGGTACTCGATTCCGTTCTTCGCCTCATCGGCTTTGGCCCTTATCACCTTGTTCTTGACGATCCTGTATCTCGATGAGTCGCTTGCTAAGGAGAAGCGGGAGGCGCATCTGCCGGGGCGAAGAGCTGCGGGTCGTATATCGAGCTGGCAGGCCTTCGCAGGGGCGATGAAATACCTCTACATCCTGGGGTTCATCGTATCTTTCACCCTGTCCGGATTGGAATTTGCCCTTTACTACTATCAAGCGGAGCGCATCGGCATCACGCCCTTCGATATGGGCATGATGTTCATGGTCAGCGGCATCGTCGGCGCGGTGATCCAGGGGGGCGTCGTGCGGCGGTATATCAAGAAAGGGGACGAGCCGAAGTTTATGACGCTCGGCCTGCTCTTATCGGCGGCCGGTTTCTTCCTCATCATCTTCTCTGCTAATCTGTTGACGGCCACGCTGTTTCTTACGGTCTTCTCGGCAGGCAATGCCTTGGTGCGGCCTTGCGTCACCTCGCTCATCACGCAGAAGACCACTGTTGGTCAGGGAACAGCCAGCGGGCTCAGTTCGTCGATGGACAGCCTTGGACGCATCACCGGACCGCTGTTCGCGATGGGGGCCTTCTATATCGCTATCCAGCTTCCCTTTGTCCTGGGCGGGATCATCTGCCTTCTTGGTTTGTTCCTGCTGCAGAGGTTCATGTCCTTGGATGCAAAGGCAGAAACGGCGGGATAACCGTAACAGAAGAGGCCGTTCAGAAGGGGAATGTAAAGAAGGGACCTGTTGTACGAGGTCCCTTTTATGTTTAATGAGCAGTGGAAGATATTGATCCCTTGCATGAACACACCGCTCTGTGGTATTACTTACTTTCCTGCCATAAGCCTGTTGACAGTCCTGCGCATCAACGCCTATGAATCGCTCAAGACGTTCATCTTATGTCGGCTTGGCAGGAGAAAATTAATCCATAAACCAAGTTGCGCTTTCATATTAATCAGTATAAGATATTGGTAAGAGAAAATTATCAGAATATTTTAATAATAAGACATTGGTAAGATATGGAGGGATTGCCGTGACCAAAAGCTATGAAGTGGAGTATTGCAATCTTGAGTTGCGTTTTGACCGCCGGCAAATCCAGAGTTTTATCAAAGATCTAATCGGTGAAGGTTACTCGCTGTATTGGAGCGAAAACGATACGTATTTTATGATCTCGATCCGCGCAGGCCGCAAGCTGATCAAGCTGAAGTTCCAGCGCATGGGCGAGCGGTTCAAGCTGGTCGGCACTTACTCCTTCCGCGATGAGAAGCTGATGGAACTCATGGAGAGGATGATCGGCGACACCCGCGGGCACGCGGTAGTGAAGCGGTTCCGTGACCGGCAGATTCTAATCGAGAACATCATGTTCGGTGAGATCATTCGCACGGTGGAGATCAACGGGGTGGAGCACAAAGTAATCTATCAGAAGGAGCCGGTCATCACGATGGAGTCGATGATCGAAGCCTATCGTTCGACGCGTGCTGAGGAGCGGGCTAGGGTGGTCAGAATGGAGCTGGATTATGAGCTTGCCGTCCTGCATGAATGCATGATGAAAGGTGACGCCGAAGGCATCGCACGTGCTAAGGAGAGATTGGAAGCACTGCGGCAGGAAGCTTTGCAGCTTGAACTATAATGAATATACAGTCACAAGGTATAGGACAGATTAGATCCGCTGTCTGCGAAGGTATAGATTCCCTCGCGGCAGCGGATATTTACATAAAACGTAAATAATAACGTTGTAAAAAACTATTTCACAAACCGTGCTGAAATATGTACAATAGACCATATGAGAGAAATTAAACAAAATATAAGAAGTGGGGCGAGACTATTGTCTAAACAACAGATTGGCGTAGTCGGTCTGGCAGTTATGGGCCGCAACCTGGCGCTGAACATCGAAAGCAAAGGATTCTCTGTATCGGTGTATAACCGTTCGCCGGAGAAAACCAAAGAACTCATTGCAGAACATCCTGATAAGAATCTAGTAGGTACTTATTCCATTGAGGAATTCGTACAATCTCTGGAGCGTCCGCGCAAGATCCTGATCATGGTCAAGGCCGGTGAGCCTACGGATGCGACGATCAATCAATTGCTGCCATATCTCGAGAAAGGCGACATCATCATCGACGGCGGCAATGCCTACTTCCCGGATACGCAGCGCCGCAACCGCGAATTAAGCGAGCGGGGCATCAACTTCATCGGTGCAGGGGTATCCGGCGGCGAGGAAGGTGCGCTGAATGGACCAGCGATTATGCCCGGCGGACAGAAAGAGGCTTACGAACTGGTTGAGCCGATTCTAACGGCTATCGCGGCTAAGGTGAATGGCGAACCTTGCTGTACATATATCGGTCCGGACGGCGCAGGTCACTATGTAAAAATGGTGCATAACGGAATCGAATATGGGGACATGCAGCTGATCTGCGAAGCTTACCATCTGATGAAGGAGATTCTGGGGCTTACGGCGGATGAACTTCATGAGATCTTCGCTGAGTGGAACCGCGGTGAGCTGGACAGCTATCTGATCGAGATTACAGCGGACATCTTCTCTAAGAAAGACCCTGAAACCGGGAAGCCGATGGTCGACGTGATCCTGGACGCAGCCGGCCAGAAGGGCACAGGCAAGTGGACGAGCCAAAGTGCGCTTGATCTGGGTGTACCGCTGTCAATCATCACGGAATCGGTATTCTCCCGCTTCCTGTCTGCGATGAAGGAAGAACGCGTAGCAGCGAGCAAGGTGCTCAGCGGACCGAAGTCGAAGGTTGCCGTAGAGGACAGAGAGGCCTTCATCGAACAAGTACGCAGAGCTTTGTTTGCGAGCAAGATCGTCTCCTATGCCCAAGGTTTCGCACAGATGCGTGCGGCATCGGAGGAGTATAACTGGAATCTGCAATACGGCAACATCGCGATGATCTTCCGCGGCGGCTGCATCATCCGTGCGCAGTTCCTGCAGAACATCAAGGATGCCTACGACCGTGATCCCGAGCTTCGCAACCTCCTGCTCGATCCTTACTTCAAGGACGTCGTCGAAAACTATCAAGATGCATGGCGTCAAGTGATCCAGATCGCCGTTGCGAACGGAATCCCGGTACCGGCATTCTCCAGTGCGCTGGCTTACTACGATTCCTACCGTTCGGAACGTCTGCCGGCGAACTTGCTGCAAGCTCAGAGAGACTACTTCGGTGCGCATACGTTCCAACGCGTGGACAAGGAAGGCACATTCCATCATCAATGGTTCTAATCCGAGACGAACTCGTCCAGACCATACAGAGCTTCCATTAGATACTGCTTCAATCGTTCGCATTCCTGATCGTAGAAGGGATTGCGGTGGATGAGCATCATCGCGACTTCTGCGAAGCAGTAGAAGTTCTCGATTAAGCGTGGCTGAGGAAGGACCGCAAGGGCCGGATCCTTATCAGCCACTTTTTTTTTGATATAATCTAAGCCCCATACAACATCATCGCGCTTCAGCGCATGATTGGGGTGCAGGATGCGCTGAATCCGCTCGCGGTGCGGATTCGGTGTCAAGGCCTGTGCCATGGAAGGTTCACCTCCTTATATCAGGCCTGAATCATCAGGAAAGTCGGACCAAGAGCATGTCTTATATCGGTTATGTGCATCAGGCATAGATCTTAAGAGCAGATACTACAACCTTACTCGATCCGGCGTCGTTTTATACCTGATCAGCCGACGGCTTATTCACACTTTCCAAGGGCTGTGATATGATGGGGGTGCTAAGGGTTAGTCAGAGGAGATATGGAGATGCACAGGAATATCATCTTGATCGGATTTATGGGTACGGGGAAGTCCACGGTGGGGCATGCTCTGGCAGCGGCTCTGAATTGGACTTTCGTCGATATGGATGAACGGATCGTCGAGAAGGCAGGTCAGTCCATCCCCGAGATCTTCGCAGCTCATGGGGAGGCATATTTTCGCGATCTGGAGTCCGATGTGCTGCATGAACTAGCCGGCGGGGCGAAACAAGTCATCGCTACGGGCGGCGGGGCGGTGCTGCGTCCGGCCAACCGCGAGGTGATGTTGAAGGGCGGCCTCGTCGTCAATCTGAAAGCCGATGTTGAGACGATCATCCGCAGGGTTAAGGGGGATGCGAACCGCCCGCTCTTGGCAGGTGACGTGGAAGAGAGAGTCCGGAAGCTGCTGCAGGAGAGACGGGGGATGTACGATTACGCCCATCTCGCCATCGATACGAGCAGTATGCAAGTGGATGAGATCGTGCGGACTATCCTAACTCATGCCACTTGAGCATGCCGCCTTCCAGGTTCTTAAGTCCGCTGAACCCCATATATTCCAGGTACTCGCAAGCCTTGGCGCTTCGCACGCCGGCGTGACAGACGACGATGATCTCGTCCGTCCGCTCGATCTCCGAGAGGCGCATAGGCAAGTCATACAGGGGGATATGACGGGCGCCGGGGATCATGCCCTCAGCGACTTCATCATCTTCGCGGACATCGATGATGTTCAGCTGTTCGCCTTGTTCAAGGCGGCGCTTGACCTCCTCAGCAGTGATCGAATCCATAGGGTTTGTTTCCTCCTCATGCAGAATGCTGATCGCGTGATCTGGATCACGGACCACATCCTCTAGGATAGTATATCCATGATGGAAGTCAATACCGAACGTAAGGAGCGAAGTTCATTGAAAGCAATTGTGACGCCTACATCCCACTTGAGCGGGGAGATGAATGCACTTTCTTCAAAAAATTATACGACGCGCTATATGCTGGCTGCAGCCCTCGCTGAAGGGACAAGCCGCGTCTATTATCCTGCGCACAGCGAGGACAGCGATGCGATGCGCCGCTGTTTGCGCGATCTGGGAGCGGTGCTTGAAGAAGATGATGAGAAGATTACGATCACCGGCTTTGGCCGCCATCCCCGTGATGTGAAAGAACTCGACGTAGGCAACGCGGGTGCGGTCCTGCGTTTCCTGATGTCCATCGCTGCATTCTGCCCCCAGGTTACCTTCATCAACCGCTATCCCGAATCCCTGGGGAAACGTCCGCATGGGGATCTGATCGATGCCCTGACCTCGATGAACGTGAAGATCGATCACCAGGATGGCAAACTGCCGATTACGATCTATGGCGGTGCACCGCGCGGCGGACGGATTCAGGTATCCGGCAAGATCAGTTCGCAGTACCTCAGCTCGCTGCTCTTCATGACGCCGCTCTTGGATGAGGACAGCGAGATTGAAGTGCTGCATGACCTGAAGTCAAAGGTCGTCGTCGGACAGACCCTAGAGGTGCTGGAGCAGGCAGGGATTCAGTTCGAAGCTGCGGATGATCTGATGCACTTCCGCGTTCCGGGAGGCCAGCGCTATGCGACCAGGGATTATATCGTGCAGGGAGATTATCCCGGTTCAGCAGCGATCATGGCTGCGGCTGCCGTCACCCAATCGGATGTGAAGATCCACCGCTTGCCGGAGGACAGCAAGCAGGGTGAACGGGCTGCCGTCGATGTGCTGCGGGCGATGGGCGTGCCGCTGACCCATGAGAACGGTACGGTGCATATTCAAGGGAATGGCCGCCTTAAGGCTGTGGAGTTCGACGGTGACGAATTCACCGATGCCGTGCTCGCTATGGTAGCTGCCGCTGTGTTTGCAGAAGGGACTTCCCGTTTCTACAATGTGGAGAATCTGCGCTATAAGGAGTGCGACCGCATCACGGACTTCTTGAATGAGCTGCGCAAGGCCGGCGCCGATGTGGAGGAACGGCAGAGCGAGATCATCGTGCATGGCCGTCCAGAAGGCGTGGAAGGCGGTGTGGAGATCGATGCGCATGTCGATCACCGCGTGATTATGGCGCTGACCGTTGTCGGCCTGCGTTCGAAGAAGGGTCTGACCATAAGGGATGCCCATCATGTTGCCAAGTCCTATCCGACTTACTTCGATCATCTGCGGGCCCTCGGAGCGCAAGTGGAACTTATGGAAGACTAGGCAGGATTAGCTGCAAATCTAAGGTGCAAGTTGAAGTTCAAGCTAGGTGCAAAATATGTCATACGATTAGGCGCAGATTTGCAGAAAGTTAGATGCAGCATAAGGCGAAAGACGAATGGAAAGGGCGCAATATGGACATGGAGGCGAATACGATGGCATTTACGAATCCAAGCCGCGAGGAGATCAAGGAGATCCTTGCGAATTGCGGCAACATCGCAGTTGTTGGTCTGTCCGATAAGCCGGAACGGACATCGCACATGGTAGCCAAGGCGATGCAGGAGAGGGGGTACCGCATCATCCCTGTCAATCCTGTTGCGCAAGGCAAGGAAATCCTTGGCGAGACATGCTATGCTTCACTCAGCGAGGTGCCGGAGAAGATCGATATTGTCAATGTGTTCCGGCGCAGCGAACATACGCCGCCGATCGCTGAAGAAGCCGTGCGCGTCGGCGCTCGCGTCCTTTGGCTGCAGCAAGGCATCTACAATGAGGAAGCAGCGGCCATCGCCCAGCAGGGCGGGCTTACGGTGATCATGGACCGCTGCATCAAGGTTGAGGATGCGGTCTTAAAGCCGCGCGGATGAACGAGGCTTGCAAACGGGCTTGACTGTAGCCGGGTCTGACAATAACCAGCAAGCTCCCAGCAGCTTACTAACATACTTCACATGCCCTCCTGCAGACAATAGTAAAGGCTTTGTGACTGATGACTCAGCACCTGACTCCCGTCGGTAGAAGCGGGCTCCAGCGTCCATCATCGTCATGAAGACCATATCTGAAGGAGGGCATCGCTGTGTATAATCAGCAGTCGTATCACACATCAAACTACCGAGGCAATATCCAGGGGCATGACCGCTACTTGCGTTCTGACTCCCAGCAGCCATCAAGCAGCATGCAGAGCAGCGGTTACGCAACCAGCTCCTACAACACGCCTGTAACTTCGCAGTACCGCGGCATTCAGCGTACCTTCCAGCCGACGGGTTTCGTACAATCCGTCTACGGTCAAGGCAGCCAGCAGGCTCTGAGCTCGAGCTCGGTAAGTTCGCAGTACCAATCGCCGGCTTCCTACCACATGTCGAACTACCGCGGCAACCAGCCGGGACATGACAATTACCTGCGCTCTGATTCGCAGCAGCCGAGCGGCTACGGCAGTTACGGAAGCTACGGGAATACCGGGAATTATGGGGGCTATGGAAGCGCTTCGATGACTAGCCAGTATCAAGCATCTGTTCCGGCAAGCTCGCAGTCTTTGCAATCCTCTGCCGGATCAACTTCGGCCCAATATTCGCCTTACCAAAGTCAATATTCGCAAAGCCAGTATACTCAGCAGTCCCAGCAGTATAACAGCCCGCAGCAATATCATCTCGCCAATTACCAAGGGAATCAGCCGGGTCACGATCAAGATCTGCGCAGCGATTCCAATCAGCCGAGCGCATTCGGCCGCAGTTTCTTCTAAACATCCCCCATTGGCGAACCCACCCCCCCCCGGGTTCGCCTTCCCTTTCCCATGCAGTAATCTTCAGAGTTGGCAAGGCTTAGACTTTACAAATGAAAAAGATCACTATACATTCTTTATAGAGCCCAAATACATAGAACGGGTGAGAGGTTCAGGATTGTTTCGTCGTGGTTGGCACAGAGATATGACGGATAAGATAGAGGGGGATCTATGCGATATCATGCTATCGGCGCTGCCCCGGGAATTGCCTACGGGAGAGCGTTCAATCTGCCGCAGTGGGAGTATGAGTTGCCTGATCGCATCATCGATGCCGCTCAGCTCGGCCAGGAGATGCAGAGGCTGTACGAAGGGATCAGCATATCGAAGTCGGAGATCGAAGAACTGAAGCAGGAGATCTCGCCGTATTTCGGGGAAGACGAGCTGCGGATCTTCGATGCCCATATCGCCATCCTTGAAGATCCGCAATTTATGAAAGAAGTGCAGAACGTAATTCTTCAACAATACAAAGTGGCGGAAGTTGCGGTCAAAGAAGTGATGGATCGCTTCAGCCGCTTGTTCGAACAGTTGGAAGATCAGGTGATGCAGGATCGTTCGCTGGACATTCGCGATGTCGGCAACCGGCTGCTCAAACACCTCATCGGCACGATGAATGTGTTCGAACCGCCGGCGGACGAACCCTATATCATCGTCGCACGGGAACTGACGCCGTCGCAGCTTGCCCATCTGAATCCGCAGAATCTGATCGGCATCGTCATCATGGCGAGCAGTGCGAATTCACATACGGCGATCATGGCCCGGGCGCTGGGCATTCCGTGTGTCGTCGGCCTGGAGGGGGAACTGCTTGCACCGATCGAAGACGGCGATCAGATCATCATAGACGGCGATCGCGGCCTCATCGATGTGAATCCCGATGAGGAGACGCTTGCGAAGTATGAACAGGAACGTGAGGAATATCGCCGCGAACAGCTCCGTCTGAGCACCATCAGCGATCTGCCGGCGAGTACGATCGACGGCGTACAGGTTAAGCTGCTGGCGAACATCGGCTTTAACCTCGAGATCAAGAGCGCGAATATCCGCCATGCGGAAGGCATCGGCTTGTACCGGACGGAATTCGAATACATGGATCGCTCGACCTGGCCGACGGAAGAGCAATTGTATGAGACCTATCGCTCGATGATCGAGCGCTTGCAGGGCCGGCCCTTCGTCATCCGTACGTTGGATATCGGGGCCGACAAGCGCTTGCCCTATTTTGATCTGCCCGATGAAGATAACCCCTCTCTGGGTTTGCGGGCGATTCGCTTCAGCTTAGCCTATCCGGAGATTTTCCGCACGCAGCTGCGTGCAATCGTGCGTGCGAGCTTGCACGGCCCGATCAAAGTGATGTATCCTTTCATCGCCTCCGTCGAAGAGGTAAGGGAAGCGAACCGTCTGCTGGATGAGGTGAGGACACAGCTCGCTGCGCAGTTAGGCAGGGAGATTCCGCCGCTCAAAACGGGGATTATGGTCGAGATCCCGGCGGCGGGGACGATCATCGATCTGTTGGCCGATGAGGTGGAGTTTTTTAGCATCGGCACCAACGATCTTGTGCAATACATCCTCGCTGCTGACCGGATGAATACGAGGGTTTCTCCGGTATATGACCCGTATCATCCCGCGGTGATTCGCGTCTTTCGGCAGATCGCAGAAGCCGCGCAGCAAGCGGGCAAAACGGTTAGCGTATGCGGCGAACTGGCGGGCGTGCCTGATTATCTACCGGTGTGGCTTGGGCTAGGCATCACGCGTTTGAGCATGGCTCCGCCTGCGATCCTTACGGTGAAGAAGCGGGTACGCAGCCTGTCTGCGGATCGCTGCCGGGAACTGGTCCGTGACCTGTTCACCTGCAAGACCAGTGAGGAGATCAAAGCGAAGATCGCGGAGTTTAATCGGCTTATCGAATGGGAATCATAAATGGTTAGGAGTTAGACAATTGAAAACCTGGTTGCGTATCGTACCAGCGATCATCTGGATGGCGGTCATCTTCTACATGTCTCATCAACCCGGGGAGGCGTTGGATGAGAATGTGATGGTATGGGTGAAGAAGCTGTTTCCGTTCATCCGGGATCTGAATTTTGGACATTTTATCGCTTATTTTATCTTGGCATTATTCGTATATCTTGCTCTCGGGGCTAAATGGCTGAATTGGCGGGGAAGGCTGCTTACCGTCCTGATCTGTGTGCTGTATGGGGTGACGGATGAGTACCATCAGTCCTTCATCCCCGGCCGTTCACCGGATCTTCTCGACCTGCGCAACGATGGGATAGGCGCTTTGATCGCGATGCTGCTTGTCAGCTTGAAGCCGGTCCATCGCTTGTACATCCGGCTCCTCGAAGGTAAAAAGTACTAGACATCTCAGTGCAGGAGATCTCCCCGCTCGGTCGAATAAAGTATGGGATTAGTTTTTGGTTCGGGCGAGGAGGGGAGAGGATGACCATAACTTGTACATGCGGCAGCGTGATGAGATTATCTCTTAGAACCTTGATTTATTCCAGCAAAGTCGAGATCAACAATGTTCCGATCTATACATGTGAATCCTGTCATAGAAGCGAAGTATTCTCCGCCGTGAAAGGCGATTTGACCTCGCTGATCGAACATATCGCTGACTCGCAGGATGAGCCGTCGAAGATCCGCTTCGATGAATGCAATGAGCTGGCCTTCTTGCTGATGAAAGCATCGGATCAAGAATTGCTTCATGAATCATTAATGAATATAATCGAAGAGAGAATCAATGAATTACTGGACATGTTGCTGCTCGCCAAGTCTCTGAACGATCCTGCGTGGGTCGAGGAACTTAGAGGCAGATTGCGACAGATTTCGGACCATTATGTCATATCCGGCACCTTGGGCAGGGATCACTGATCGGGATCAACTGATCCTTCCTGCCCGCGGGCATTGCATCTCATCGCAATTTGTCGTATGATATCGGTAACCCATATGTACGTTTTTTCACGTATCTATACACGTATCATTCTATTAAAGTAACGGAGAGAAGCAAATGACAGTAACAATTTATGATGTAGCTCGAGAAGCAGGTGTGTCGATGGCCACTGTATCTCGAGTGGTCAACAACAACCCGAACGTAAAACCACAAACACGCAAGAAAGTCTACGAAGCGATCGAACGTCTCGGATATCGGCCGAATGCGGTTGCCCGCGGTCTCGCGAGCAAACGGACGACGACGGTAGGCGTCGTCATCCCGGATATCTCGAATGCGATCATTGCGGAAGTAGCGCGGGGGATTGAGGATATCGCGAACATGTATCACTACAACATCATCCTCTGCAATGCGGACATGCGCAAGGAGAAGGAGATCCGCGTGATCAACACCCTATTGGAGAAACAGGTGGACGGACTCTTGTTCATGGGCGGCTTGGTGACGGAAGACCATATCCAAGCGTTCCGCACGTCTAACGTTCCGGTTGTGCTGTGCGCAACCAGCGATGTCGAACAGAGCGTGCCTTCTGTCGATATCGATCATCAGCTTGCTGCCTATGACGCGGTACAAGCATTGATCACACGCGGCCACAAGAAGATCGCGTTGATCAGCGGCGTGCTGGAGGACTTGACGCATTATTACCAGCGTTATCTGGGTTACCGCAAGGCGCTGGAGGAAGCCGGGATTCCGTTCCGCGAAGACTATGTGCGTATCGGCAACGGCCGCTATGAGTCCGGTCTTGAAGTGATGAATTACTTCATGGAACTGGAAGACCGGCCGACGGCGATCCTCGCAGCCAATGACGAGATGGCGATCGGCGCGATCCATACGGTATTGGATCACGGACTTTCCGTACCCGATGACATCTCGATCATCGGCATCGACAATGTTCGTATGGCGTCGATGGTAAGGCCGCGCCTGTCGACCGTTGCTCAGCCGATGTATGACATAGGTGCCGTATCGATGCGCCTCTTGACCAAGCTCATGAAGAAAGAGCACGTTGAAGAAGAACGCGTGATCCTGCCGCATGAGCTGATCATTCGGGATTCGATCGCAGAGGCCTAAAGGTTACAGGCTAAGGCCTGGAGGGGGGCTGTATAAGCCCCTTTTTTTCTTTTTTTCATACTTTCATGCAATCTACTCGAGCGGTGTCCCGTATGCGTGACAGCGTGTTTGCTGCGTAACAAGGAGGCTGCGGCGTGATTGTGTGTTTGATCCATAATTGAAGTCATATTATCGCTCAAGATCGACAGAAGTGCCAGCTGAGGGCTTTATCCTAATTTTAGGATAAACCTTTTTGTTTTTTCGGATCTTATCCTATATTTAGGACAAGCAAAAGGCAGACCAGAGGAGAAGCGGCTCCCGGGTCTGCTTTTGCAATTCCCCGTATACCTTCGTACGCATAGCATAGTGAACATAAAAGAACCCCCTGACGCTTGTCAGCAACAGGGGGTGAAAGAAGCAGGCGACGAGAGCAACAGGAGCAAGACTTGTTACTCAACATGCACCTGCGCTGAGTAACTTGAGGTACCGTGCGCGTTTACTGCTGCGACCCGATACCATCCGCTGATCGGGAAGGAGATGTATTCGTAATAGGTCTCCGTTGTCGAGCCGATCTTCGCATAAGGGCCGTCCTCGGTGACGGAGTAGTAGATCTCATAACTCGTCACCTTCTCCTGCTCGGGATTCGGATCCCAGCTGAGGGATACGGACGTGCCGCCGCTGCCGGCTGTTGCCGTTACATTCTTCGGCGCGGATGGAGCAGCCGCCGGCCCCTCATCCTGCCCATCGCCGCTGCCCGGCTGAGGCACCGAGCCGTTCAGCGGATCGCTGCTTCCGCCCGGGTCTCCGCCTGGGCCTGGGCTGCTGCCGTCTGCATCGCCATTCTCTCCTTCTCCGCCGATGCCGTTGAACGGAGGAAGGGGAATGCCCGGATCGAAGGCATCGCTGTGGCTGAGCAGCACTTGCGTCGGCGGTGATTCCTTGCCTACGACATCAACGGCGGTGATGTAGTACGTCGCACGCTCATAACTCGGTACCGTGTCTTTGAAGACCGTTTCGTCTCCCGCATAGAGGATCTGTGCGACTTGATAAGGCATGCCGTTCACCGACTTATACAAGCGGTATCCGATGAGATCGGGTGCCTGGGTCGCTTGGAAGGTGATTGTCACCTCACCGGTCTCCGCATTGCGGCTGATCGCCGGCTGTCCCGGCGCAGCAGGGATGAGACCGTCGTCCTCACGCGGATCCACCAGCGTCGGCGCATCCAGATGTGCGTCACGCGGGATATAGAAGCTGAGCGAACGGTTCGGGCGACTGTTCGGATATTTCTCAAACATCTCTTGGATCTCCCGAATCAGCTCGGCAATCGAAGGGTTGCGCCTTACAAGCAGCCGCTTCTGGACAAAATCCCGCGGCGTCTCAGGATGCGGAAGGTAGTTCAATCCGCCGTACCGAACGATTTCCATCTCGACCAGTGCGCTGTCTTCCTTCACCGGGATGTACTTCTTATTGAAGATATCCCGATACAGCATGTTATGCTTGCGCACCAGCTCGCTCGGCAGGTCGCCGGAGACGGAGGAGACGGTCATCTCCACGATTCCGTCCGGTCTCGGGAAGTCCTTCGTCGGGAACAGCTCAGGTCTGGTCTCAATGCTGGTATTCATGATCTTCGCCCAGATCTCCCTTGCCCGGCGCCGGCCTTCCCGGCTGAGCGGTGCCTGCTGGTCGTAACCGATCCACACACCTACGGTTACATCAGGGCTGTATCCGACGAACCAGACATCGTGGTAATTCTGGGTTGTACCGGTCTTCCCGGCGATGGTCGTCTTATCCCAATGTTTGAAGTCGCTCTTCAAGCTTGTCGCGCTTCCGTTCTGGATGACCGTGCGCAGCATATCGGTCATCAGATAGCCGGATTGCTCAGAGAAGACCCTCTCCGGCGTTACTTTATGCTCGTAGACAACTTCGCCGTCCATCGTCGTGATCTTCTCGATGAGGTAAGCATCCTTGAACTCGCCGTAACTGGCGATCGCAGCATAAGCATTCGTGAGTTCTTCGACGGTAACGCCGTATTTCATCCCGCCGATGACTCCCGTGGCTGCGTAGTAGTCGGATTCATCGATCGTGGTGATGCCGAGCTTCTTCGCGAAGTTCAGACCGTTCTCGATGCCGACGATATTGTTATAGATCTTGATTGCCGGCACGTTGTAGGAATGGTTCAATGCGTGACGGGCCGTCATCAAACCGTCGAAACGGAGCAGCACGTTGTTCGGAATATGGAATCCCTTACCGCCGTCGGGCAGGATGATCGGGCTGTCGTCGATGACGGTGGCCGGCTGAATCTTGCCGTCCTCGATTGCCGGCAGGTATGCAGCGATCGGTTTCATCGCCGATCCCGGCTGCCGTTTCATCTGCGTTGCATGGTTCAGCTGCTCGATATTGTAGTCACGCCCCTCGATCATGGCGAGGATCGCGCCGGTTTCGTTGTCGATCATGATCGCTCCGACTTGCTCGACACCATTCTCTTCGTCATCCGGTGAGAAATTCTCCGGATTGGAGGCTAGTTCTTGGAGCGCTTCATAGATATTCTTGTCCACCGTCGTATAGATCTGGTAACCGCCGTTCAGCAGTTCCTTGTGTGTGTCATTCAACAGATCTTCATACTGCGGGTCGGACAGGTCATCCATCGTCAGCCCCGGGTTGTTCTGCAGGGCAAGGATCTTCGTCGCCCGCTGTTCCACTTCCAGCATCAGGAACGGATACTTGTTATACGCCTTCTGACTAGGCGGGGCTAAGGAAGAACGAATATCAAAGGCCAGCGCTTCTTCGTATTCCTCTTCCGTGATCTTGCCTTCTTGCAGCATCCGGTAGAGAACGACCCGCTGTCTCTGCATCGCTCTGTTGAATCCTTCTTCCTTGAAAGCACCGGTGCCGGTAAACGCCGAATAGGTATGGGGCGCTTGCGGCAAGCCAGCCAGATAGGCCGCTTGTGCGATGTTCAGCTCATCCAGTTCCAGGTTGAAGATCCCGCGGGCCGCTGCTTTGATGCCGTATACTTGATACCCCGTGGAACTTGCTCCAAAGGGGATCTTGTTGAGATAGCCGATGAGGATCTGCTCCTTAGAGAGATAGCGCTCCATGCGCATCGCCAGCAGGATCTCCTTAAACTTGCGGCTGTGTGTTTGTTCCAGGGACAAGAACAGATTCCTTGCGAGTTGCTGGGTGATCGTGCTGCCGCCGGTCTGTCTGCTTTCATTCAGGAATTGCTGGCGGACGGCACGCAGCGTCGCACCGATATCGATGCCTTTGTGTTCCATGAAGTCATTGTCCTCTACAGCGAGGAAGGCATCGACGACGATCTGCGGCACTTCCTTGTCGATGCTTGTGATCGGCTGCCTATCGACTTCCGAGCGCAGCTGTCCCATCAGTTCCGGTTCGCCTGTGCCGTCATCCCGGAAGTAGATGTAGCCGGTCTCGCTGTTCTGGTAGAGAGCCGTGATAATCTCCTCGCGCGAGCGGAGGGGATCGTCTTTGACGAGGGCGGATACATAGCCGTAGAGCACCCCGAAGACGGTGACTCCGCCTAAGCAGGCGACGAGGAGCAGCCATTTTAAGCTGTGAAGGATGATTAACAGCGCTTGTTTCGTTCCATTTATCGCTTTGTCCGATTTTTTCTTCGATGATGGTTTCTTCGTTGCATCGCGTTGATTCGTATGTTGAGTAGTCATAATTGACCTCCTGTAATAACCTGTTCCAGACAGATCGACCGACAAGCTGCCGAACATCGAAAAATAGGGAAAATAAACACGTTTCATTATACCATAAACGAGAAATGAAGCATATATAGGCCGCTTGTCGCATATCATGCACGCAGTGTATCCATCTTCATGTACGCTGTGCATCCATCACTGGCTCAACCGAACATGCATGGTGATCCGTCATCTGCTTGCCATACTTGTCATAACAGGATTGATAGGAGAAGGGCTGTCAAGCAGATAACTCTGCCTGACAGCCCTTCGTGAAATTAACGGCTGTAGAACTCGACGATCAACGTTTCATTGATCTCTTGCGGAAGTTCGGAACGTTCTGGGAGACGTGTCAACTTTCCTTCCATCGTGTTCTCATCATATTCAAGATATTCAGGTACGTAGTTGTTGTTAGCAAGGGATTCCTTGATCGTCGAGAGATTGCGGCTTCTTTCACGCAGGCCGATGACTTCGCCGACACTCACAAGATAGGAAGGAATGTCGACTTTCTTACCGTTCACAGTCACATGGCCGTGTGCGACCAATTGACGGGCGCCGGCGCGAGTGTTTGCAAAGCCGAGACGATATACAAGGTTGTCCAAACGTCTCTCGAGCAAGATCATGAAGTTCTCGCCGGAGATCCCTGGCATCTTGCTCGCCTTATCGAACAGATTGCGGAATTGCTTCTCGCTGAGTCCATACATATGGCGAAGCTTTTGCTTCTCTTGTAATTGAAGACCATATTCACTTAATTTTCTGCGTTGTCCCGGGCCGTGTTGTCCCGGAGGGAATGGGCGCTTTAACTCTTTGCCCGTGCCGCTCAAGGAGATGCCCAGGCGGCGGCTGAGTTTGAATTTAGGACCTGTATAACGCGACATGTTTGATCTTACTCCTTTGTATAAATAAATGTTCTCGAAGATCCGTCTGTGCAAGGAGTGCGAACGATGCTCGATAGCAGCATCCAGCGGGCAAAAATTCAGCCGCGTCCCGCTGTACGCAGCTCCTGCGAGGGTGTTGAAACAGACGTCTTCGATCACGCTATCTACAGTATGCTCCGAGGTATAATTTTATAAGAAATAGGATCTCGATGTCAAGCATTAGATGCGTGTTTCTTCATAAATCAAGATGCAAGGTTGATCATCACGGTTCGCCATACAGTACATAAGTCATATCTTATTAGCATAAATAATAAACTAAGGAAAACTAAGGTGAAAGTTTCCAGAGATAATAGTAAGATAGAATTAGGGATAAAGCATCATGAATTCGTTTCATCGATTATTTGTTAAAATGAGGGATGTTCATGCAGTGTCATCATCCGCGGGAAGGTGTTCATGATCCACATGCGCCTATACCTGTCCAGCCCTCCGTCGATCCCGCGCATATCAGGGAGTGTTTTAAACGCTTGATTCAGGGGATCAACCCTGGTGATCTGGAGCTCAGAGGCATGCTTCTCTTATGCGATGCCTCGGGAATCGAGCTTGAGAGCCATGCGCTTCATGAAGCAGCGGAAGGGCTGCTTGCCGGCTTCGACGGCGATTGGCGGCAGAAGGGCGTCCATGCGATCGCCATTGCCGACAAGCAATCCTTCCAGATTCGGCGGGATGAACATACGCATCCGATTCTTAAGGATTGCTGCACGCTGGCGAAACCCTTGCTTGATGATTCTAATGAATTAGCAGCTGTGCTGGGGCTGATCTATGAACCAAGGGATGAGAGGGAAGAACGAGAAGCCCGGGCTTTATTCGCAGCATGGGTGAAAGCGATTCAATCCGATCTGATACAGGTGCGGAAACAAGCGGAGGTCGAACGTCTTGCGGCCATGAAGCATGGTTATGAGGAAGAGATGCGGAAGAAGGCTGTGCTGTATCAGGTGGCTAAGCAATTGCATGGCAATATGGATGTAGATGCGGTGCTCGGCGAGATCATGAGCAGCATGAAGAAGATCTATCCATCGGCGGACATCGCACTGTATCTCACCCAAGACCACAGCAGCCAGCTGCCGATGGTCAAACCTCTCCAGATCCAGCATGGGGAGGAAGACAGCCTTATGCGTGCCTATATGGAGAGCAGAGCCGTCTTCACCTGTGAGATCATCGCCGGCCGCAGATGCCAGCGGCTGGCTGTTCCGCTCAGCGGCAAGCAGGGCGTCTACGGCATCATGCAGGTGATCATTGAGGAGGGACTGGGATCGGAACTCGATGTGCCGTTTATTACGGAATTAGCTGAGTGCGCCGGAGCAGCCTTCGAGAACGCCCGGCTGCATGAGAGTTCCAATATCATGATTCATGAACTTCGCCTCATCAACGAGATCACCAGACGTTTGAACCAGAGCTTGAAACCGCAGGAGGTCTTCCAGTTTGCCACCGATGAACTGATCAAGATCTTCAAAGCGAACTTCGGCCTGATCATCCAGACGGATAAGGACAACCGTGTGATGACGGTCCAATCGAGCAATATCACTGAGATGACGCATGCTTCCTTCGATCTAGATTACGGCTTCGCCGGGCTGATGATCGAGAGCCGGGAGCCGGTGATCGTCTCCGATTACGCACAACACCCCGAGATTCCTTCCAAATTCATGGAGATGACAGGTGCAAGGTCGATGATCGGTTCGCCGATTATCGTCGGCTCGGAAGTCCTGGGCGTGATCATGATGGCGCACCGTCTTCCGGATTATTTTACATATGGTAATTTCAAGCTGCTTCAGGTGCTATCCGGCCACATCGGGCTGGCGATGACGAATGCTTCGCTGCACGCCGAGGTGCGGCGAATGGCGGTGACCGATCATCTAACGGGGCTGTATAACCGGCATTACCTCGATGAACAGATCAAGCTGATGCAGCAGCGTGACCCCTGCGGTTCCTTGCTCCTCACGGACATCGATCTCTTCAAGAACATCAACGATACTCACGGCCATCAGATCGGCGATGAGTCGATTAAACAGGTTGCTCAGATCATCAAAGGCAGCATACGGGATACGGATATCGCAGCCCGCTGGGGCGGTGAGGAGATGGCCGTCTACCTGCCCAGATTGCAGCTCGATCAAGCGCTCATGGTCGCAGAGCGCATCCGCAGAAGAGTGGAAGAGGAGACGGATCCGAAGGTTACGATCTCCAGCGGCGTATCCCATTGGAACAGGGAAGACGAGAAGATCAGCGTTGAATCCCTGTTCTATCGCGCGGATATGGCCTTGTACGAGGCGAAGCGCACCGGGCGCAACCAGGTGAGGATAGGTTAAAGTCAGAGCGGTGCATGTCCCGACCTGCGGCTGGCTATCCTACATGAGGAGAAGTCAGCAACCTGAACTGGAGGGACGATCGAAGGATGGCAGGATGCAGGATAGGACTTGCGGTGGTGATCGCGGCTGTGCTGTGCATAAGCGGCTGCACCGGCATCGGTGCAGAGGACCCATATGAATTGTTAAGCCAAGCCGTATCGGAAATCTATGGACAGGATGACTTTACCTTCGAGGTATCTACAGCTGTGAATTCGAAGCATTCGCCTGGAAGCCGCAGGAAGGTTTTCTCCGGATATGTAAGCGGACACAATGAGATCTATCTTGAACCGGTGGACAGCGGCACTGGCTCCAGCGCAGCATACAGCAGCATGAGCGATGGACTCTTGCATTACAAGAAGGAAAACCGTGAGTGGAAATTGACCGGAGAAACGAGGGAAACGGGGAAACTGCTCCCCCTGTACACGCTGAATCCGCTGATCCACGCAGAACTGTTGAACCGGTCGAAGAAGATCGTCTCCTTCGAGGAGGCGAAGGGACAAACCGGCAAGGCGGTGCTTAGCGCTGACGTGGAAGATGAGGATCTGCTGGAACGCGTGCGCGCCCACATCCGCAGCGAGCATGAGCGGATTATTAAGGAGGCAGAAGCACGCATCCGCGGCTCGGAGCACGAGGCACTGCGGGCGGAGTTGAAGCGGTATGCAGAGCAAGCCGGTCGGCAATTGGAGCAGATGCTCAGCACGCTCACGATCGATACGGATTACCGCATAACCGTTGAGACGAGGCAGCGGCGAATGGAAGAGTTGGTATATACCGCGGAACTGGAGTATGAAGTAAACGGCAAGCGGCAGGCGGAGACAGTGGAGACGGTATACCGCTTCCCCCGTTAATCGGAGCCGATACAGACACAGCGAAGGCTGCTCAAGTTGAGCAGCCTTCGATTTCAAGCTGTGTTGTGATCCGATCCGCCCGGGTGTTGGTATTATTTCAGATTTTCTGGATTGAGCCCTTCCAGCTCCGGCACGACGAAGCGCCCGTCCTTGCGAATCAGTCGGTCGTCGAAGCAGATCTCTCCGCCGCCGTAATCCGCTCGCTGGATCAAGACCATATCCCAGTGGATGCTGGAATCATTGCCGTTATAGGCATTCTCATAGGCCTGCCCCGGCGTGAAGTGCAGGGAGCCGTCGATCTTCTCGTCGAAGAGGATGTCCTTCATGGGCTCTCGGATGAAGGGGTTAAAGCCGATCGAGAACTCGCCGACATAGCGCGCGCCTTCATCGGTATCGAGGATGCGGTTGATCCGCTCGGTGTCATTCGCCGTTGCTTCTACGATCTTCCCGTTCTCGAAGCGCAGGACGACATTCTCGAACACGAAGCCGTTATAAGGGCTGGGCGTGTTAAAGGAGATCGTGCCGTTTACGCTGTCGCGGACAGGGGCGGTATAGACTTCGCCGTCGGGCAGATTCATCTTGCCGTCGCATTTGATCGCCGGGATATCCTTGATCGAGAAGGTCAGATCCGTTCCCGGACCGGTGATCCTTACGCGGTCCGTGCGGTTCATGAGGTCGACCAACGCATCCATCGCAGCGCTCATCTTGCTGTAGTCCATGGTGCATACGTCGAAGTACAGCTTCTCGAAGGCTTCGGTGCTCATCGAGGCAAGCTGGGACATCGACGGCGACGGATAGCGGAGCACGACCCATTTGGTATTCCTTACACGTGTCATGGAGTGCACCGGATGGTTGTACAGCTTGTTGTACAGCTTCATCTTGTCATCCGGCACATCGGACAGCTCATAGATATTGCTGCCGCCGCGGATACCGATATAGGCTTGCATCATCGACATCTGCTTCTGATCGAATTCGGCCCAGGTGCGGATCTGCTCCTCGCTCGCCGACATCAGAAGTTCGCGGGTCACTTGATGGTCGCGGAGATTCACATAGGGTCTGCCGCCGGCCTTGTGGACTTCCCGCACAACAGCTTTGACAAGGGCGTGATCGATGCCGAAGGCCTCGATGAGGACATTCTCGTCCGGCTGAACATTCGTCGAATAGTTGACCAGGACATCGGCCAATCGTTCTAATCTTGGGTCCATCACCATGCATCATCCTTTTGATTTTATATGTGTGTTATATGGAACATGTGATATGTAACATGATTATTATAACCGATTCGATGAATATTTTGTGTGAGTAATGCATAATAGAAGGTATGGCGAAGCGCTTTTGGACAATGTGCTAAAGGATTTTGGCAATTTATCTCTTGATAAGAGTGAAGGTTTTCACGTATGATGAAACAAAATGATATCCGGAGGGATCCGAACATGACAAATGCAAATGCAGCAGTAGTAGAAATCTCTCAAACGGCAAGCAAATTCACTTCATCGATCGTATTGCAGTTCGAGAACAAGTACATCGACGTGAAGAGTATCCTGGGTCTATTTACCTCCCTGATGAGCGGAAGCACATATGAGCTTCATATCCACGGCCCTGATGCCGAAGAAGCGAAGGCAGCGATGTTGGAAGTATTTAAGAAGCACAATCTGCAAGTTACAGTCAAAGAATAACCGAACAATATTCACAGATCATGAGGTGTGCATACACCTCATTTTTCTTGGCATCGCGCGGGACTTCACTTGTACATTGTGAATTTTTCGACTAATATAGGCTTATAGAGACTTATGGGAGATCGATGCCAGGGAGGAGTACTATGATGTCTACGGATGAACTAATGTCCGCATTAAGCCAGAAAGCGTTAGCCCTTCTCCGTGAGGATGCATATAAAATCGAACAATTAATCCAAGTACAGATGGAGACGCTGACGAACCGCCGTTGTCCTCTGTATGAGGAAGTCCTCGATACCCAGATGTACGGCCTATCGAGAGAAGTGGATTTCGCGATTCGAGCAGGTCTCATCGAGGCGTCCGAAGGCAAGGAGATTCTGAATAAACTTGAACGGAACCTGGCAAACTTATATGAGGCTCTGAATAAGCAGCAGTCCGAATGAACAGGATCAGTTCCAACCGCCATGATTCAGATCCTTAAGGCCGGCAAGCAATTGCTTTTGCATGTTGTCTCATTATACAATACCAATATGTTCACGTCATGGAAGGAGGATTCTTCATATGGAGGAGACTGGTACAGGAACCATCCGTATATCGGATGATGTTGTAGCAACGATCGCCGGACTGGCTGCTACCGATACGCCTGGCATCGCCGGCATGTCCGGGGGGATCAGCGAAGGACTGGCTCGCCGACTCAGCGGAAAGCACGTAAACAAAGGGGTATCCGTGGAAGTCGGCGAAACAGAAGCAGCGATCGATCTGCGGGTCATCGTGAACTATGGAGCGAAGATTCATGAGGTTTGCAGAGATCTGCAGGAGAATGTCCGGGATGCAGTGGAGAATATGACGGGATTAACGGTGGTCGAGGTCAACGTTAAGGTTGAAGGTGTGGCTTTCCCGGAAGAACCGGCGCTTGAGGCACCGAAGAACCGGGTTAAGTAAGCAGTCATTCTCATAGCTTTATCTATAATAACTGCACCAAACTGTCTCTTTCGGGAGGCAGTTTTTTGTGTTCGTAGAGGGGTAAGATGATATCAGCGCACAATGAAAGGACATGGTCCGATGTTCGATATCGGATGCCATGTCCTAACGTGAAGCATCTCGCGGTTGATTGGAATATCGCGAGATATTGAGAAGGATTCCCATGCACATCAAGGTGACGAGCAGCGAAGAGCCGCCGTAGCTGATGAACGGCAGGGTCACCCCCGTGATCGGGATGAGGCCTGTGACGCCGCCGAGATTGATCACCGTCTGGATCCCGATCATGCCCACGATGCCCGTGCCGAGCAAGGTGCCGAAGATATCCGGACAGCGCAGAGAGATGATGAGCGCCCGCCACATCAGGATGAGGAGAGCGGTCAGGACGGCAAGGGCGCCGATCAGCCCCAATTCTTCCCCGATCACGGCGAAGATGAAGTCGTTGTATGCGTAGGGCAGGTAATGCAGCTTCTGGATGCTCTGACCAAACCCCGCTCCTGTAACGCCGCCGTGCCCGAGGGCGTAATAGGACTGGACCAACTGGTATCCGCTGTCGAGCGGATCCGCCCAGGGGTCCAGGTAAGAGGTTAAGCGGGAGAAGCGGTATCCTCTGAATCTGTCCTCCGGCGGGGTCATGAGCAGATACCCGCCGATGACCAGTCCCAGGATGCCGGTCAGGAATACGCCCGATAGGAACAGATGCTTCAGATTCGCTCCGCCGGCCACGATGACCAGCCCCGCTGTCAGCACCAGGATGAAACAGGAGCCGAGGTCGGGCTGGAGCATGATGAGCAGGCAGACGATGCCGACGATGATCATCACGGGCAGGAACCCCCGCTTGAAGTCACGGAACTTCTCCCCTTTGCGGCTGATCAGCGCAGCTAAGTACATCACCACGGCCAGCTTAGCGAATTCCGTAGGCTGTCCTCCAAAGGGGCCGATCTGGAACCAGCTCCGCGCCCCGTTCCGCACTTCCCCCACGAACAGAACCAAGATCAATAAGAAAATAGCCAGGAGAAAGATCGGAAAGATCAGCTTCTTCCACTTCTGAAAATTGATATTCATCATGATGAACATGAGGAAGATGCCCGCTGCAGCGAAGACGAGCTGGCGTTTGGTAAAGTACAGCGAATCACCGAAATGGATCGCTGCCGTCGCAGAGCTCGAGCTGAAAACCATGACGATGCCGAAGCCCGTCAAGATCAGCGTCAGGAACATGAGCAGGAAATCCGGTGAACCCTTATGCAGAGGATTCATCATGGATCAACCTTAAGCGGTTTATTGCAGAACATTGGCAAGTTCCGTCAGTTTCGTCTCAGCTGACCGCAATACTTCCGCCGGGATCGGATCGGTATAGTTCAGTCCCTGCGGAAAGGTTGCACGACCGATGTAGGCTTCCTGGATGTTCAAGACAGCGTGAGGTTGTTCCAGTTTCCCCTCGATTGCCCGTGTGTCGATGCGCAGATAGTAATCGTTTCCATCATGTTTGATCTGGTAATCATAGGTGGCTCGGTTGTATTCCCATTGATTGCGCACGAAACCCAGGCGGGAGGATACTTTGTCCAGATGACTCAATTCACTCTTAATGCCCTTTAATGGATTGTTTTCGATGATCATGAACGATTCCTCCTACTGACCGTAAGTACTGCATTAGTGCGAGTTTCTTTCTACATGATAGTATGTTTATCCAGCTTGTGCAAGCATACGTGTGATAATATCACAATTGGCCTCCCGCCGGTTGGAGGACGACCGGCGCATGAAAATCTTGATCTTCGCGAAAACTATACACGGCAGACGCCATGATATTCCCAAAGGATATTCCTCACCAAAGTTCTCCTGATGGAAAGGTGGAAGATAGGCATGCCGAGAACAATCGGCGAGATCATGACCACAGAATGCGTAACGGTAACTCCGCTGGACAATATCTACGAGGCGGCATTGAAGATGAAGCAGCATGATATCGGCTTCCTTCCGATCGTGGAGGGCAAGAAACTGGTCGGTGTCTGTACGGACCGCGATCTCGTCATCAGGGGGTATGCGGACAAACATCCAGGTTCTTCTTCGATCACGGACGTGATGACGAAGGAATGCATCACTGTCACTCCGGACACCCCGGTGGAAGAAGCCGCCGAACTCATGGCGGACAAGCAGATTCGCCGCTTGTGCATCGTAGAGCAAGGTGAACTCGTCGGCGTGTGTGCACTCGGCGATCTGGCGGTTCGCTCCGTCTATGAGCAGGAAGCGGGCAGGGCGTTGACGGAGATCTCCGAATCAGACGAAACACAGCTCCCCCATTAAGCGATGGAGCCCTTAATCGGGCTCTATTTCTTTATAACTCAACTTTCGCACCTTGAAAATCTGTACTAAGCCTTGATAGGGCTAGGA